>DAIRVF010000143.1:0-3145 GCA_036802965.1 Zestosphaera sp. | reverse complement strand
GTAGGTGATGTTGCTGGGATGGGCGCTGACCTCTTCGAGTCCTATGTTGGCGCCATAATATCTACTATGGTCATAGCGTCAACACAGCTCAGAGGTTTCAGCTTATATTCTTGGAGTAGCTTCGCTTTAATCCCGCTCCTGGTGGCTGCGGTAGGTATAGTAGCCTCGATACTGTCCTCGTTCATCGTGCGCACGAGGGAGGGAGGTGATCCATCAAAACCGTTAACTCTAGCTACTGTGGTAGCGTCTATCCTAATAGCTCTCATGTCGTTCTTCGGGATCACTCAGTTAATCGGCGGCGAGCTAGGTGTTAGGGTATGGGTCGTGATAGTCGCCGGTCTTGTAGCAGGGGTAGCGATAGGATTAACTAGCGATTACTTCACTAACGCTAGGTATTCGCCAGTAAGAAGGGTTGCTAAGATGTCTGAGGCGGGGCCTGCCCTCACCATCTTAACCGGCTTCGCTTACGGACTCTTAAGCGCTTTCGTGCCCGCCGTGATGATAGCTATCGCGTCCTTAACAGCATTCCTAGTCTTGTGGTTACCTACGCAGGAATTCTGGTTAGGCATTTACGGCGTGGCGCTCTCAGCGGTAGGCATGCTATCCTTAACAGGGGTTGTTGTAAGCGCTGATGCTTACGGACCCATAACCGATAACGCTGCCGGGATAGCTGAGCAAGCCGACCTAGGTGAAGATGTCAGGAGAATAACCGATAAATTAGATGCTGCCGGGAATACCATGAAGTCGGTTAGTAAAGGTTTTGCGATAGGTTCGGCGGCTCTAACCGCGCTTGCTTTCATAGGTGCTTACGCGTCGCTACTTCAGTACTATACCGGAGCGAACTTAAGTAGTCTCTTTCAGTCGTTGACGGTATTGAATGCCGGGCTGATTTCAGGGATGTTCATAGGGGTGGTGATGCCGGCTCTCTTCACCTCGATAGTTATACTCGCGGTCAGTGATTCAGCGTTCGTCCTAATAGAGGAGATTAGGAGGCAGTTCAGGGAAAAGCCAGGAATACTGGAATTTAAGGAGAAGCCCGACTACGGTAAAGCAGTAGCTATAGTGACTTCCTACGCGATAAAGAGGTTAGTAGTTCCCGGGTTAATTGCTATAGTATCCCCGCTTGTCGTAGGGTTCGTTCTAGGACCTTACGCTCTCGCAGGCATGCTGCTCGCGGCAACAATCTCCGGGCTACTGCTCGGGCTCTTCCAAGGGAACGTAGGGAATACCTGGGATAACGCCAAGAAATACATTGAGGCAGGACATCACGGAGGTAAGGGTAGCGAAGCTCATAAAGCCGCTGTCATAGGAGACACGGTCGGCGACCCCATGAAAGACGCTGCAGGACCTTCCATAAACATATTGATAAAGTTGATGAGCATAGTATCGCTTGTCTTCGCGTATTACGTGATAAGCAATAACCTCTACCAGATGCTTATTCCTTAAGTCAGGAACGGCTAAACATCTAAGCCCTCAATATTAACGAAACCTTTTTTATAGTAATGTTTTACTTCCCTAACCTCAGTAACTAAGTCAGCGAGATCTCTAATAGTCCTAGGTACGTACCGCCCAGTAACTACGGCATGTCTGCGGGGATTGCCTACGAACCTCCTCAGAATATCGATTAGTAAACCCTCGTCAACCAGCCCCATATGAGACGCTATACCTAGCTCATCGAAAACAACTAGCTTAGGGCGTGACCTACGCATTAAGGACGGGTAAACCTCCTTGAAGAAGCCGTAGATCAGCGCCATAGTCGCTGACGCTCTAAAATCACCTAGATTTTCCGGGTTAACGAACCCCTCCACACCCACGTTAACTACGTGTATCCTCTTCCTATACGTACGTGATAAACTCCTCAAGAAGTAGGTCTCCCCACTCACACCGCCCTTCATGAATTGAATCACTACGACTCTCCAACCCCTCCCTAAAGCACGCAACGTTATACCTAAAGCGGCCGTAGTCTTGCCCTTACCCTTACCATAATAAACCAGCAACACGGAAAATCACCCTAAGGGAATCTCCCTCAATAATTCCAGAGACTTCAAAACGATGTCGAGTTCTCTCTCATAAACTTTAATTCCTAACTCACCAACTAAGGATTTCCTCAAGTCGTTGACACTCAGGCCGCAGAAAGAGTAGGTATTCGCTATTATGTAGGCTGTCACAGCCCACGACGCCTTACTGAGGAATCTCTTTATTTCCTCGCGAACCTCAACATCCTTGACCTTTCTGAGAAGGTACTGCGGAGAGGGATATCCAGCCAGCTCCCTCGCGAACCTGCAGATCCTTCGCTGCTCGTAAAGGTCTTTACGTACCCTGTAGATTGGTCTGGGGAGGCTGAAATACTCTGATTCTCTCACGAAGCTCGCGTAGTGCTTAAGTTGATTATTAAACTCGAAGGTCAGTGCCGCCCTAAGTGCTGTGATTGTGATTCTCAGAGCGTTAGACGGGCTGAATTTATTAATTGAGTCTAGGTTCGTGTGGTAGAATTTGTCAGGCCAGTTAGTTAGTGAAACAGCGGGTATCCCGAAAACCACGTACGCGTCGTGATCACTCCCAGCTTCATAAGACTTTAACTCAAATCTAAATTGATGCTTCCTAGTAATTGATGTTGTTAAACCCCAACCACTACCCAAGCTGGTGAAGAAGTTTTTGAATGCGTGTGCCTCGAACTCGCTTAAGAGTAGTACTGGCGGGCGTATGAAATTTAACACGGAATTCGTTAAGGCTTGTTTTTCGCCGATCATGTCTAGGTTGAGAGCCCCCAGAATCTCAACGTTCCCATCAAGTAGTTTCTTGACTAACGCTACTGACCCGTAATGTTCCGGTACCCACACGAGCCTGACCCTAAAGCCTCGTAAGTTACGCGCTATCTCACAGGAATGCTTGCTGAGTAGCTTAGCTACGTATAGCAATGTCGCCGCGCCGCTGACGTTATCGTTGACTGTTCCTCTAGGGTGGCAGTAGTGTGCGGTTACGTGTATTTCCCTACCGCCATCGCCGAATTCTGTCATGACGATCTTTAACTCTCTCGGATCACTATACGTTGATTTAACGAAGCCCTCAACAATCACTTTCTCGCCCTTACCAAGCAACGTCTTAATTTTCTCCGCACTCCCTCTAGGAACACATAATACTGGAG
>DAIRVF010000142.1:0-3153 GCA_036802965.1 Zestosphaera sp. | reverse complement strand
ATGATTTAGTGTTGTAGGAGGCTGGTTAAGTATGGTGGGGGATGACGTCAGAGAATCTACGAGCACGACCTCAACACATCTTGAGCAAATCAAGGAGGATCCTAAGAAGAGGTGGATTGAGAGGATGATTAAGTCTGCTAAGAAGTATCATAAGATCTGCCCCTACTACGATAAGAAAACAGCTAATTGTTTTATAAAGCAGTTAAAGAACGTGAAAGTATCTAAGTGCGACCGTGACGGCAAGTTCGACGGGTGCGCTGTATTCGTAGACTATCTTGAGGAAAGGTATGAGTGGTATGTTTCCTCAGGGGTTTTACTGCCCGTTGATTTCAGGGATATCACTTCTATTTTTTAGGTGGGTATTTCCTTAGTTTTATGAGGTAACACGGTTGGGTTCGAGCAATCCGTATAGGATGCTGAAGCGCTCCGTGTCTAACGAGATTAGTAGAGCGCTTAGCGGGGTTTGCACAGATTCAGAGTCGCTTAACCGGTTGGAAGACATGATTGAGGAACCCCCTAAGAGGGAGTTCGGTGATCTGAGCATACACTTATCCAAGCTTTCTAAGCTGTGCGGCACCTCATTAGAGAACCTGGTTAATCTACTGACCTCGTCACTAGAGAAGCTAGACTTAATTGAGAAGGTGACTGTTGTTGGCGGCTACCTGAATATCTTCGTTGATTATGCAGTATTCAGCGCTCAGGTACTCACCGCCATAACCAGCTACGGTGATAAATATGGAGTTATCGACGGCTACGTTAGGAGGAGGGTCGTGGTAGAGTATGTGTCGGCTAACCCCGTGCATCCACTCCATTTAGGTTCTGGGAGGAACGCGGTCTTAGGCGACTTCCTCTACAGACTTAGCAAGTTCGTAGGTAATGAAGTTCAGAGAAGGTATTACGTCAACGACGTGGGTCTGCAGGCAGCCTTCCTAGCTTATGGTTATAGTAAGCTGGGGTTTCCTGAGATACCGCCTGGGATGAAGCCCGACCACTACTTAGGCTTGATATACGCGGCTACAACAACGATAATCGATATACTGAAGCTGAAGAAGTCTTTGAAAGAAGCTGAGGCCGCGGGCGATTTCAGCAGGGCTAACGAGCTACGCGGCGAGATAGATTCCCTGATGGGCGATCTAGCTAAGATAGCTGAGGTAATACCTAGTGAAGTTAACGTGTTGTCTGAGAAGATAGCGGGTGAGGAAGATCCTGAGCTGGAAGTCCTGAGAATTCTCAGGGGTTATGAGAGAGGGGAGTCTGAATACCTCTTCGTCCGGAAGGTTTGCGATAAGGTTATTGAAGGGATTAGAGAAACTCTTGAGAAAATGAATGTAGGCATAGACGTGTGGGACTGGGAGAGTGATCTGGTTTGGGAAGGTAGGGTAAGCGAAATTCTTGAGAAAGCCTCGAACAGCAGTTATTTCAGGCTTCATAAGGGTGCGCCAGCACTCTTCTTCGACGAGTTACTCAGTACTGAATTGAGGAGGCGTTTAAGGATTCCTGAAGCGCTTGAGGTACCTCCCCTAATACTTAAGAGAAGTGATGGAACCACACTCTACACCACTAGAGACATCGCTTACACTTTAAAGAAGTTTGAGGAGTTCTCGGCTGATGAGGTAATAAACGTTATAGCTATAGAACAGACCCTTAGTCAAGCCCAGCTCAGGCTAGCGCTTTACGCTTTAGGGTACGAGAAAGAAGCAGAGAATCTGATACACTACTCTTATGAGATGGTCAACCTACCTGGGGTCTCCATGTCCGGAAGGAGAGGCAGATATGTGACCGTCGACGAGTTACTTGAGAGACTTAGTGGGATGGTGAAAAACCTGATGAGGGAGAGGGGTTCTGAGGTCTCGGACGAGCAAGCTTTGAAGATAGCTAGGTCAGCCATCAAATACATGATCTTATCGGTATCCCCCTCTAAGACCTTAACGATTGACCTCAGGAAAATCCTTGACTTAAAGCAGAACTCAGGACCTTACATACAGTACACGTACGTTAGGGCGAGATCCGTGCTCGAGAAGGTGGGAAGCTACCCGCTTGATGTCATAGACTACGAGAAAGCTAAGAAGGAACCTGTGAGAACACTGATTCTAGAGTTGAGTAAGTTTCCTGAGGTGGTCTCAGAAGTGGTCATCAGTAAGCAGCCTGAGGACTTAATAGCTTACGCTAATAACCTAGCCACAATATTCAATAAGTTCTATGAGACCGAGCCCATACTGAGGGAGCCTGATGAGGGGTTTAGAGCACTGAAGATTGCGGTAACTCATGGGGTTTCAGTCGTGCTCCGCAACTTCATGGAGATTTGCGGGATGGACGTCCTAGAAAGGATATGATTTTATTTTCCTTGAGTCACTAAAATATTAGGTACTCGAGGTGTGAGAGCATGGTCAATAAAGACTTCATTGAGCTAAGAGTTGAGACGGCTGGCGCGAAAGACGTTGGACGTAAGATAGGCAGGCTTCCAAGGAAGGTGATGAACTTACTTAACGTGTCTTCAGGTGATTACATAGAGGTGGAGTCTGATAAAGGCTCTACGGTGCTTCAAGTGTTGCCTACGTTGAGGGAAGAGGATGACTACACTATAAGGATTGACGGTTACACGCGTGAGGCCTTAGGGGTTGGTGTGGGGGACATAGTGAGGGTCAGGAAGATAGAGGTAGTTAAGGGTAGTAAGGTAGTGTTAGCTCCCACGATCCCTATGAGGTGGGATAGGGGATTCGTCGAATATGTTAAGGAACAACTACTCTATAAGCCTGTGAAGAGGGGTGAGGTAGTCTTCATATCTTACTACTTCCTCCCAGAACCTATAAAGTTCGTCGTAATTGCCACGCACCCTCAGCAAGTAGTTTACGTAGACTCTGACACATTTCTTGATCTAAGGGAAGAACCCGTTAAGGAGGAGGTTGTTAGGAGAGCCGTACCTAAGATTACTTGGGAGGATATAGGAGACCTGGAAGAAGTTAAGGAGAGGATAAGAGAGATTGTTGAGTTACCGATGAGGCATCCAGAACTCTTCAAACACCTTGGGATCGAGCCTCCTAAAGGCGTCTTGCTCTACGGACCGCCAGGTGTTGGTAAGACCTTACTCGCTAAAGCACTCGCTAACGAAATAGGTGCGTACTTCATAGCTATTAATGGTCCTGAGATTATGAG
>DAIRVF010000141.1:0-3191 GCA_036802965.1 Zestosphaera sp. | reverse complement strand
CATATATATCTTTAACACAACAATATATTTTAGGTGAGTGATAGGATTTGTCGTCGAAACGCGGTGCTTCACCAAGCTTTCTAAGCAGGTTGAGGGGGGGTAAGGAGAAAGCGGGGAAGTCCGAGGCTGTTGCCGCGCCGGGCATGAGCTTCGTCGAAGCTACTAGAGTGCTCTCGCACGAGTTACTCAGCGTTAAGAAGGGTTACAGGATAATTGAGACGTACCCTGTCGTAGAGCCTTTCGCGTCAATAAATATAGTGGAGGACGAGGTCACGGGTAAGCTCTTCTACGAAGTCTACGAGATATCGCTCACTAACGAGGAGAGGGAGATATACAAGCAAATCTATGAACACATGATGTGGGAGATAAAACCGATAGCTACGCTGTCCGGTGACGCTATAGAGGAGATCCGGAGTACCGCTAGGAGAATAATGAATTTGTTCCAGATAAGATTTCCTAGAACCCCGTCATTATCTTGGAGTAAGATAAACTACTATATCGAGAGGGATTTCCTAGGGTATGGGATTTTAGACCCGGTGTTCAGGGATAGGTATATAGAGGACATATCGTGTAACGGTCCAGGGAAACCCATATACGTGTGGCACAGAAAGTACGAATCACTGCCTACGAACGTGGTCTTCAAGACTGAGGAAGAGCTTGACGAGTATGTTTTAAAGCTAGCTCACATGGCAGGTAAGCACATATCCGTCGCTTACCCGGTCCTAGACGCTATACTGCCCGGAGGTCATCGAGTAGCGGCGACTTACAGTAAGGAGGTATCTACTTCAGGCTCCTCCTTCACTATAAGGAAGTTTAGCGAGTCTCCTATAACTATAGCTGACATGATAAACTTCGGGACTATCTCCTCTGAGTTAGCAGCTTATTTCTGGCTAGCCATGGATTACAAGATGACTACCTTAGTGCTTGGTGTTACAGGTGCTGGGAAGACTAGCACGCTCAACGCGTTAGCAACCCTCCTAAGACCGACTTATAAGGTAGTTACTATAGAGGATACTCCGGAGCTTAGGCTACCTCTCGAGAACTGGGTTCAGCTAGTCTCGAGACCCTCTTATTTAGGCGGTGCTGGCGAGGTTTCATTATACCAGCTCGTGAGAGTTTCTCTTAGGTATAGACCCGACGTAATAATAGTTGGTGAGGTTAGGGGTGATGAAGCCTACGTACTCTTCCAGAGCATAGCGACAGGACACTCAGGAATAACCACACTACACGCTGAGAGCATAGATGCTGCGGTGAAGAGACTTACCTCACCACCCATGAACATACCGCCCTCATACATACCCTTGGTTAACGTAGCACTCTTGATTAGGAGAGTAACCCTAGTTGATGAGAAGGGTAGGTTAAGGCCTGCCAGGAAGATAACTAACGTGTGGGAGATCAGGGACTTCGGGGAGTACGAGGAGGTGGCTAGGTGGGACCCAGCCAAGAACAGGTTTAGCGTAAGATTAGATAATAGCTTAGTGTTAAGTAAGATCACGGACCTCACAGGGAAGACTAGGGAGGAGCTTTTCGAGGAATTGGTTAGGAGGAAGATGCTTTTAGAGTGGCTTGTAGCGACTAGGAGAACCACCTATAAAGACGTTGCTACGTGGATACAGAAATACTATCTAGATCCCATGAGAACTCTTAGAGAGGGCCCCCTGTATGGTTCTGCGCCTAAGTAAGAGGAAGAAGGTTGAGAAGAAGAAGGCGGTCGTGGATAAAGAATTAAGAACTATAGCAAGGCCTTGGCATAGGAAGCCTACATTCAGCGAGCTCTTCACCGTCGCGTCACTCTCTCTCTTTGAGTCTTGGGGGGCTAGACTAGCTAAGAGTCTAGAGCTAGATAAATCTATACTTAAGGCTGGGATGAACGTACACCCGGTCATATACGCTTCGAGAACCATAATGATTACCTTAATAACCTCAGTTACGGTCTTACTATCTGCTGCTATGGCTTTCATATTTGTCCCGATGCCCTTCATAGCTAGGGTGATAGTAGGTCTAGTAGCTCTGATGATACCTATAACCGTGTTCGCCATGATGCTTCTCCAGCCATCACTTAAAGCTTCTGATAGGAAGTCAGGCGTTGAGAATGAGCTGCCTTTCTTCATGGCTTACGCCTCCACCATGGCTAAGGGGGGTGTTAGCTTAGAGAGGATTATTGAGAGGGTCTCCACCCTTAAAGTGTTTAAGGCTATGAAGGAGGAGTGTTTGAGGGTTATGACGTACGTTAAGCTCTTCGGCTACGACCCTGTCTCAGCTCTTGAGAGGGTCTCGATACTACACCCGAGCACTAAGTTCAGGGACTTAATGCTCGGTTACACGACTACCTTGAGGAGCGGTGGTGACGTAACGCACTACATGGAGATTAGGACGCAAGAGTTATTCAACGCGAGAATGAATGAGATTAGGTCGATGACTGAGAGGCTTGCTTCATTCCTAGAACTCTACATAGTTTTAGGGGTTATAATGTCTATAACGGTCTTCGTATTCTTCTCTGTCTCAGGAACTCTCTCAGCTGTCTCAGCTGGTAGAGCGACCGGTACATTAAGTGTTGACGTAACCATGCCGTCACTCTATAACTTCCTTGTCTTACCTATGCTCGGCTTAGTTGTTTTAATGATGATTCAGGTTTCCCAGCCCAAGACCCCTGTGAAGATCATGGAGCCTTACATAACTCTCGTCACTCTAATACCGATATCCATAGTATCTTTCTTCGTAACGCTATTCATAACTAGCGGTTCCGGGATTTTTAGGGGTGTTTTAGGGCTTCACGAGGTTCAGTCAACGATTATCTCGATGACCGTGGCTTTACTAATCCTCACCATACCCCCGTGGCTTGTTCACAGGAGTGTTTTGAGGGGTCATAAAGGGTTGGTTAAGGCTACCGCAGACTACTTGAGGGAGATGAGCGAGATTAGGAAGACGGGCTTATCCCCCGAGAAATGCATAATACAGTTATCAACCAAAGACTTCAGGAACCTGACCCCGATAGTTAGTAAGGCTGGCGCCGCCGTCTCCCTAGGGCTTAGCTTAGAGGAGGCTTTGAGGAGGGTTTTGAGGGGGGTTAGGGAGTGGTTCGTGATAGCTATATTCAGGTTCTTAACCGACTCGATAGTTGTCGGCGGTGGCGCGCCGGACATAATAGACGCTCTAGCCAGGTTTACCCAATCCTTAAGCGAGCTCGAGGA
>DAIRVF010000140.1:0-3221 GCA_036802965.1 Zestosphaera sp. | reverse complement strand
TCCTAGAGCTTCCCTTAACTCTACGACAGCTTCCCTCAAAGCCTTAACCAACTGAGCTAACTCTTTCTTAGACTCCTCCTCAGCTACCACACCACTATTTGACTCAACCACGGATCCCACCCCACCCGAACAAAACCTACTACCGTAAAGCAACTTGAGGAGGGGCTTAACGAAAAACCTACACAAGAAGCAATCACATGACCAAGGAACTTCACTCCCAATCACGACCACCCCTCAAGAAGAGTCTTAAGACCTACGATGAAAAAATGAACGAAGACGTAGAAAGGCAATAACAAGAATAAGGAGTAGTAGAAACCCTCACGGAATAAAACCCATAAATAGAAAGCCGTGAGGATAGCTAAAGAGAAAGAAATAAGCGTAGCTATCATGAGGGGGTATGGGGAAACCTTTGAGGAAGAACCTTTTGCAACAAAAAAGAACGAATAAGCTTTAGAGTAGATCATTAAAAGCACCTCAACCTAAAGCTACCGCCTGATTCGCCGGTAGTATGGCTGGAACAACCCTCTCAACAGTTAACGGCGCGCCCTCAGGAGTCCTAATCTCAACCCTTATGTTGTCGTAAGGTGCTGGGTGAGAACCGTCCTGGAACTTAATCACTAACAGAACTTTCTCACCATAAGATAACACTGTATCAGCGACTCTCTCTATAACGAATATCATAGTTGCGTTTGGCGTACTAGAAGCATTTATTACTTCACTAATAGTGGATAGACCGTAGTCATCGATCCAATCTTCTGCAGTGAATACTTTACTATATATATTCTCGTAAGCTAGGTTCTGCGTTCCCGTGACGAAGAGTGCCACGGTCAGCTTCTCCGGGTTTAAATCCACGCTGTCCTTACCTGGTGCTAGCCTCAGCGGTATACTGATTAACTCAACCCCCTTCCCGTCACTGTTGACTAGCGCTGTTATTGAGCCGTCTACCTCTAGCGCTGATGACGCGTGCGCTAGGCCTGAGTTTATCGTTTCTCTAGCTCTCTGAGTCGTGAACATACCCATGTTGAGTACTACGAATGCGAGAGCCGCGGCTACCACTACGAACGCTATCATGACTATAGCTGCTTCTATACCAGTTATTCCTTTCCTGGTTTTCCGGTGGTTTCGGATTACGCGCGTTTTTAAGTCACCTCGTGATGACGGACGACGACATCTTTTTAAAGAGTTCGCTTCTTGGGAGGCGGTACTCCGAAGCCTTCCCTCACGCGAGGGATTCGTTTTTCAGTCACGTACTAGTTTAGTGTTTTGTTTCTCTGCGTCGACGAGTCGTCGAGTTTTCAGCGTTCTTTTTAAAGGAAGTAGTAGCTAGTTTCTTGGTGTTTTGGTTGGATGCCGTGAGAGAGTTGCTCGGCCTACTCGTGGATGGGAGGATATTTGTTGACGCTTGTCTCGCTTTGAGGGGTCGGGTGCTGGGCTTTATTGAGGGCGGTGAGGATCTCCTCTCTTTCGCAGAGTATGTCTCACTCATACCTCCTAGAGCTGGCTTCGTTATCTTGATGTATAAGAATGGGTTTAGGTGGGTTTATGCTGGTGTCCCGATAGCTGAGGGTGTTTTCTTGTGGCTCACTCTTAAGGTTTCTCAGCCTTACGTTGCTGACCCGGTTAAGCTTAAGTTTCTCTTAAAACATCTTTCTAAGACTTCCTTCAGGCTGAGTGATCTGTTAGGGAAGGCTTTATTAAGCACCCAAGACTTGGTAGACCAGAATTAGGGGGTGGTTTAAATGTGTTCTGCTTACCTTAGTAGTAGGGAATTAATGCATAAGAAGATTGAACTCATTAAAGAGCTGGACGCTACACTTGACTTCGCTAAATCCACTGCTCAACTAGAGATAATGCTGTATTTAAGTACTTCTAAAAAAAGCCCTACAGTCAGGGAAATCGCTCAAGCACTCAACATGAAGCTTAAGACAGCATACGACGCTCTTAATAAGCTAATCAATAAGGAACTAGTTGAGAGAACTGATGAAGGCGGTTATAAGCTTAGCACATTAGGCAACGAGTACGTGGAGAAGTTAGTGAGTTTGATAGTGGACGGCGAGCTTAGAGGGTCGCAGCAAATTAGCTTAAACGTGAATAACATTAACGCGATAATGAGGAATTTAGTAACTTTTAAGCATGTCCACGACGTCATGTTAATCCTGGCACTCACGAACTCAGATAAGATAGAGTTGAAGAAGTTAGCTAAGCTATTTAAGACTTCAGAGCAAACTCTTTCTGAACACCTAGAGCTCTTCTGTAAGAAAGACGGAAGTCTCGGGTTACTGAAGAAGACTGTAGGGAGTGACGGCACTACGTACTACTCGCTAACTGAGTCAGGGAGACAAGAAGTGAGTAAGTTCATGACGTATAGGAGGTTAAGAAACAACAAACTATTACTCGCTATAATGAGAGTAACCAGGAGCTTAACCCCGAGACAAGCGATACTGAGAATAGCCTTATCTAGCTACATATTATCGATAGCTGGTATGTACACAATAATGTTCAACACGTATGCAGGAGTAATAATGACCTCAGTAATACTGGCATACTTATCAGCGGTAATGGCCGTAGCCCTATACTACGACTTATTCTAATCCTTACTAAAAACAAATCAAATCACCAATCGCTGTAAGACAGAGTATTCTAATAACAATATAGTCTCGTTTGTTCCTAGATGTTTGTTGGTTTTTATTTGCTGAGTATCTAGGGCGTTGCTGAGTGTTGCGAACTCGTCGTCTTGTTCTCTGGTAGTAGGCAGTCAGGGTCGTTTGGTGGGCAGGGTGGTGGACTGCTTAATTGACCTACCGTTACCACGTACTGAGCTACGAGGGGTACGTTCCCGAGCTGGTTGTAGGACGCGTTCACATTAGCGCTAGTAATCTTCACTACCATGACAGGGGTT
Organism: Zestosphaera sp.; assembly: GCA_036802965.1. Classification (GTDB taxonomy): domain Archaea; phylum Thermoproteota; class Thermoprotei_A; order Sulfolobales; family NBVN01; genus Zestomicrobium. The sequence goes on along the minus strand of DAIRVF010000140.1, from coordinate 322 downwards.
TCCTGAGGCGCTCCGGTTCTCCTCCATTGAAGTAAGAGTTGCTTAGCAGAACCATAAAACGTTGTGTCAGCATACCCTACAAAGTTACTTAAGAACGAGAATAGCTTAGCTACCGGATTCCCAGTCAACGTCCCAAATAACGTACTCACTAAATCCATGAAAACCCCAAACATTACTGACGCTAAGGATTCAGAATAATAAGTCACATTACTACGTGAATTATCTATGATCACTCTATTCGGAGGTATTTGATAATGCATGACATCCCTTACTACCTCTTCACTTGATTGAAGAGCTCCTGTCACATTATGTAGTAGTGCGT
>DAIRVF010000139.1:0-3329 GCA_036802965.1 Zestosphaera sp. | reverse complement strand
TCCTTATATTCTCTACTACCTGGTTCACCGTATCCGGGTTTTTAAGCGCTTTAAGAAGTAATTCCTCGATGCTCAGCATAGTCTCTAGGGAGCTTATGCTGAACGAGACTTTAGGCACCTCTACTTCCTCAGTACTTAAACTAACCTCTTCCTCGGCAGCAGTCTCTAAGCTCAGTATTTTCTCGAAACTCTCTTCCTCTGTCTCCTCTACTTCCTCCCTCTCTTTCCCTTCCTCTGACATTCTAACACCTTAGAAGAGTTACTTGTGAATATTTATAAAGATTGATACGTGGTTTCTATTGCTTATCTGTGGAATAATGTTTATGTATACTAGGATTAGTGAAAGGAAATGTCTGAAAACGAGATGAAATCACTGAGTGTTGAGGTTGCTGATGTGGCTAGGAGAGTAGGTATAGTGAAGCTAACCCCTATTCAAGAAAAAGCTATTCCAGCGGTTTTGTCGGGTCATCACGTACTGATAGTGGCGCCAACAGGTAGCGGTAAGACCGAGGCCGCGATGTTGCCGATACTCAGTATGATGTGTGAGAAGAGGAATGAAGTCTTACCTATAGCGGTTATTTACGTGACCCCCCTGAGAGCTCTTAACAGGGATATGTTACGTAGGTTAAGCGATTTAAGCGGGATGCTAGGGTTTAAAGTAGCTGTCAGGCACGGTGACACGCCGAGTACTGCTAGGAAGTTAATGAGTGTCTCACCCCCTCATATCCTGATAACCACTCCAGAGACTCTGGCCTATGTTTTAGTTAACGAGGATTTGAGGAAGTATTTAAGGAACGTTAGGTGGGTGGTGATAGATGAGTTCCACGAGTTGGTTAGTAGTAAAAGAGGAGTTCATCTACTTGTCGATCTAGAGAGGCTTGAGAGGATTGCGGGGAGGTATCAACGCGTAGCTCTCTCGGCTAGTGTGGGTGATTTAAATAAAGTTAAGAGTATCTTAGCTCCGGGTAGGCTGGTAGTAGATGTTTCGGTACCTATGTCTAGAGAATCAGAGATTAAAGTGGTCGTAGCTCAACAAGATCTTTCCGGTGGTGGGTCTAGGAACTCCTTGGTCGGGGAGATCGCGCGGCTTTTAACTAGGTTTAGGAGTGTCATAATATTCACTAATACTAGGGATGAGGCTGAGTGGCTCGGGAACATGCTTAATAAGTGCGGGCTCTCGGTTGAGGTGCATCACGGGTCTCTCTCAAAGAAGGTTAGGGAGGAGGTGGAGAGGAAGCTTAAGGAAGGCTTGCTGAAGGCGGTGGTTTCTACCTCTAGCTTAGAACTTGGTATTGATGTGGGGTATGTAGACGCGGTTATTCAGGTGTCGTCCCCTAGGCAGGCAGTGAAGCTGCTTCAGAGGGTTGGTAGGTCGTCCCATAAGGCGTGGTTGAGGGCTGTAGGGTACGTGATAGCTAGTGGGAACTTAGATGACGTAGCGGAGTCTTTAGTTATCGCTAGGAGGACTTCTAGTTACGACTTAGAAAAGCCAAATACTTTTAAGGAGTCTCTTGACGTCTTAGCTCACTTACTGGTAGGTCTAGGTCTTGAAGGGGGCTTCACCATAGGCGAGGCGTTAAAGATTTTGAGAAGGAGTTACCCCTACGCGGAATTAGCCGAGGAAGACCTCCAGAAAGTAATAGACTTACTAATTGAGTTAGGGTATTTGAGGAGGTTGCCTGAAGGTGCTTACGTAACGACCGGCAAGGGCAAGATTTACTACCTAAAAACAACGATGATTGTTGAGTCTTCGCAATATGACGTGGTGGATGTGGTGACGGGTGGTCATATAGGGAGGCTAGACGAGGAATTCGTGATGTTGTCTGCAGGAGAAAACGCTGACATGGTCTTATCAGGTAGGGTTTGGAAGATTCTCGACGTAGATGGGGAGTCTAAGAAGATATTAGTGGAGTTAAGCGGGGATGAGAGCGCGTTAATCCCTACTTGGTCCGGCGAGAACATACCCGTGGATTTTAAGGTAGCTAGGGAGGTCTGTGCTCTCAGGCGAATGATAGTCTCGGGTAGTAACGTAAGTAATTACCTGAGGTTTACTGAACACGCCGGCGTTTTAGATTATCTGAGAAGGGTGCTTGTGGAACAAGTGAGTAAGGGCTACCCATTACCTACCGAGAGGGAGGTTCTTGTTGAGGTTAGTCGAGGTAATAACGTCTTGGTGGTTATTCATTCCTGCCTAGGTAGCAGAGGTAATTTAGGTCTTGCTCACGTGACATCATATTACTTAAGTAAGTTACTTGGCGTGAAACCCGTCATAAAGCATGATCCTTATAGGGTCTATGTGTTACTCCCGGGGGATGTTAGCGAGTCTCGCGTGGCGGCACTCATGGAGAATTTATTGCTTGATGATAGAGCGCTTGAATACTTGAGTGAGTCATTGCTTAAGTCGAGCCTGGCTGAGTACGTGGCTAGGAGGGTTCTCGTGAGGCTTGGTATCATGCCTGAGGAAGCCCCCCTCCAAGTCGTTAGGACGCTTATTAACAAGTACGTGAGTCATGACGTTGTTAAGAAAGAAATACTCAACGAGATCTTAACACGTTACGTTGACTTAGAGGTTCTTAAGAGTTTCTTCAGTGACGTTAAGCTAGGTCGTTTAACTAAGAAGGTTATGATAGTTAACGAGTTATCCCCGATAGCTTTGGAGGGGCTTAAAGTAGCCGGTGGTTATGGTAGGGTTGAGGTTGAGAAGCTCCCTAAAAACGTGGTAGTTGAGTTGCTTAAGAAGAGGTTGTTAGAGAAGGAAGTGAAGCTTTACTGCCTCAACTGCGGTGAGAGCTGGCGTGAAGTAGTTAAGAATTTGTCGGAGAGAGTGAGTTGCAGTAAGTGTGGTTATTCCGTGGTAGGCGTTTACTTTGGTAACGAGGACTTAAGCAGTTTAGTGAGGAGAATCATCAGGTATGGTGCTAGGTATGAGTTCTTAGTTAGTGAGGAGGAGAAAAGAAAGTATGATGAGTTAGTGGCGTCCGCGAGACTCGTGTTAACTTACGGTAAGAAAGCAGTCATCGCTTTGGCTGCGAGGGGTGTGGGCCCGCATAATGCTGTAAAAGCCTTAAGTTCCGATAGTGAGGAGGAGTTTTACCTATCACTCTACGAGCTTGAGAAAAACTATGTGAGGACCAGGAAGTACTGGAGGGATTGACCTGTTAAGGGCTTACTCACTAGCTAGCGAGGCAGCAAACCTAGCGTTTACTATGCATAAGTTCTCAATATCTAAAATTTGTGATGGGAAGATTTATGTGTGGTGGGCGGTGATGCTTCATGATTGATAGGGAAGTCAAGATTTGTGTTTTGAGGATAGGTCATAGGCCTGAAAG
>DAIRVF010000138.1:0-3370 GCA_036802965.1 Zestosphaera sp. | reverse complement strand
CTTATTGACGCTCTGAGGAAGATGGCTATAGAAGACCCTAACTTAATAGTTAAGATAAACGAGGAGACAGGAGAGTACTTAATAGCTGGTATGGGCCCCCTCCACCTAGAAATAACCCTCACGTTACTCAAAGAGAATTACGGTATAGAGGTTGACACAACTCCCCCGATAATCGTGTATAGGGAGACCATAAGAGGGTCCTCACAAGCCCTTGAAGGTAAGTCTCCTAATAAGCACAATAAGTTCTACATAAGTGTCGAGCCCCTCAACGAGGAAACCATCTCGTTGATTCAGCAAGGAGCCGTGACCGAGAACATGGATCCTAGGGAGGTAGCTAGGATTCTAAGAGATCAAGCCGGCTGGGATTACGACGAGGCGAAGAGGATCTGGGCAATAGATGAAGGCATTAACGTATTCGTTGACAAGACCACAGGCGTTCAGTACTTGAGGGAGATTAAGGACACAATCATTCAAGGCTTTAGGTTAGCGATGAGTGAGGGGCCTCTCTGCATGGAGAGGGTCAGAGGCGTTAAGGTTATTTTGCATGACGCGGTGGTTCATGAAGACCCCGCGCACAGAGGCCCAGCGCAGATATTCCCGGCCGTCAGAAACCCGATATACGCCGGGATGTTGCTATCTAGGCCTACACTTCTAGAGCCGATACAGAAGATAGACATCAGGGTTCCGGTAGACTTGATGAGTTCAGCTATCTCAGTCATAACTAGGAAGAGAGGTAAGGTTCTTGACGTAATTACTTTAGGTAGTAACGCTTCTAGGATAATAGCTGAGATACCGGTAGCTGAGTCGCTAGACTTAGCTAATGAGCTGAGATCAGCAACCGCCGGCAGAGCTTTCTGGGGCACCGAGTTCAGTAGGTGGGCACCGGTACCGGAGTCTCTGTTAATGGATATAGTAGCTAAGATAAGGCAAAGGAAAGGCTTAAAGCCCGAGCCGCCAAGACCTGACGACTTCATATCCCCGTTCTAAGCGTGGGCAGAATCATTTTTCGAGATTTCTCTTAACCCATCTAATAGCTTCTCTTAAAGCTTCCTTCGAAGTGAGTTTCGGTTTCCATCCTAAGTTCATCAACTTCTTCACGTCAAGTAACATGAATTTGACGTCCCCAATCCATCCCCTACCATCAAGTGTTGCTGGATTGTAGACGTACTTGACGTCCCTGAGGCCCATCTCCTCAACAACTAAGTCAGCTATTTCCTTAACGGTTATCCAGTCCACATTACCTACATTAAAAACTTCATACTTATTGCTTGAACTCCTTAAATATTCTAAAGCCGTGCTCATACCTTCTATTAAGTCGCTTACGTGGAGGTATGACTTCTTTTGTGTCCCATCACCCAAGATCTCAAGCACGTCAGGGTTCTTCCTCAGCTTTTTGATGAAGTCTACGATGACACCGTGGGTTTGCCTGGGTCCCACTATATTAGCGAACCTAAGTATCAAGGCTTTCACACCGTAAATATCGCTGTATCCGGTAATTAGGTTCTCGGACAAGAGTTTCGACACACCGTAAATAGATATGGGTCTGGTCGGGTGTTCTTCCGGGGTAGGGAATATTTGGGCGTCGCCATAAACAGTTGATGAACTCGCGAAAACTACCTCATCAACATCGTTTAGTCTGCAACCCTCAAGGACGTTGAACGTTACTAACACATTCTCCTCGAAATGCGTGCGTGGCTCCGTTAACGAAATCCTTACTTCAGGATTAGCTGCGAAGTGGTATACAGTGGTTGCTTCCTTAAGAGCATCCCTCAACTCATTATCGAAAATCTTTAAGTCCTTGATTAAGAGCTTAACCTTCCTGCTCCTAATTAAGTGGTTGATGTTTTCTAAGCTACCGGAACTTAAGTTGTCTACAACTACTACCTCAAAGCCTTTATTAACTAGATACTCGGCTACGTGAGAGCCTATGAAGCCTGCCCCACCCGTAACTACGGCTCTCATTTAATACTCACTGAGTTTTAGGTGATGTAGTTAATAAGGGTGCCAGGCCCGTAGCTATAGAGTCTGCTATACTTAAGATAGTGTCTAAGGAACTCTTAGACGGGTTTTTAAACGCTATTAGCACGTGATTACCCCTCAAAGTCACGTTGAGCTCGCTTGAGAGTTCTTTAGGTAGTGAGGATATTATGTTTACGAAGCTAATCTTCCTGGAACCTAAACATATCTTTAAGGTATGCCCTAAGTCCGTCTCGAGAACCGCCATACCGATCCCATCCTCCTTACATAGTCTGAGCAGTATGTCGTTGACTAGAGGCTTCAGTAACCGGTAGTTATCGCGAATTAAGGGTTTCTCAAAACCGCGTGAAATCACCACCACTCTTAAAGGACCGTAACTTAGTAGATTATCGCTTTTCAGTAGTTCATCAACTAGTTTCAAGGCTTCATCATATTTTGCGGCTCTCTCAGCTATCTCGGGACTCAATTTATATGATTTAGTCCTCAACACTTGCAGGAAGTATGCGTAGAGAGCGTTTACGAAATCCGGCGAGCTGTAATCCATTTTAATAGCCTTAGCTAGTGCCTTGCCTATCTTGCTTGCTTCTGCCGGTTTCCCAGTAGTTAATGATATTACGTCTTTAATGAGTTGCTCCGGGGGATCTATCGTGACGTTTAAGGTCTGGGCGTACTCTAACACTACCTGAGTTAATGTGTACGTCTCGGAAAGACTCATTAAAATCTCGCTTTTCCCCACGTCATCATACTTAACGACAACACCCAGTCTTTTCTCTTGGATTAGCTGGAAACCTATCGAGCTATATATGCTCACGTTTTGGGAAGGGACTATGCCTATAGCGTAGCCTCTAACTATTTTGACAGGGGTTTTAATTACTTGAGGAACGAACTCCACATACGTTTTAACGCCCTTACTAGCTAAAGCTATTGATAGCGTCGCAGTCGCTAAGATGTCGTCAAGTCCTGTCTTGGTATATATGGTCGCGTATTGCGTGCTCAATCTCTCCTCCTCACCCCAACAACTTTCAATTAGTTACCTGAGTCCGTAGACTCTACTTATCACTTACAAAACAAAATAAAGCTTTTAAGCATTAAGCTTATCTATAGTATTCTCGGTGTGTGAAGTGCTTACCGAGTTCGTCGTCTTAGGTATTGCAGCGGTAGCGATAATCTACGCGTTACTGACTTCTTATAAGGTCATTAAAGAACCTCCGGGATCTGGTAGGATGATAGAGATTCACGAGTATATAAAGGAGGGTGCTAACGCTTACCTCAAAAAACAGTATACGATTATTTTAGGCATCGCTGTGGTGATCGTTATTCTGCTCGTGCTTCTAGGATGGTATAGGATGGCTATTAGCTATGTTTTAGGAGCGCTTTCCTCAATTACCGCGGG
>DAIRVF010000137.1:0-3422 GCA_036802965.1 Zestosphaera sp. | reverse complement strand
AAGCTGGGGCGTGGGCAGTGAGTAATTAGTGTATCAACTCGTTGATCATCTAGTACAGCGGGTGATCCCCGTTCTTAGGTATCTTAATAGGGGGGTTTCCGAGAGCTTTGACTTAGGTCTTTCGATCCCAACACGGTATTGTTTTGTTATTCCATTCTTTACTTCGAGAATTCTCTAAGTAGGTAATGAGTCGGGGAGTTAACTACACCACAGTAAAGTTAAGTGCATGTTAACTACACCAACAAAGACCCGGGAACCAACACTTCCGATCCAACCCACCTACGGTAGTGATGAGAAGGAACTCAAACCACATACTATAAATAAAGAACCTCTTAAAGTACTTAAAACACGAAATAATAGGTGCTCGAGAACCACGACATCGAACCAATCTATCTTTAGGTAGGGCTTAAAGAACCTGTGTGTTCTCGTGGCCTCATAACTCTGAGTCACGAGCAGGAAGGGGGTGTAGCTCTCAACCAATGAAATATTTGAGGGAAACCCCTACCCTTCAGAGCGGGGAGGGAGCCGGCTTCACGTAGATTAAGTCTTCTAAGTAAACAGTGTTTATTTGTCGTAAAGTCTTATTCATCGGGTGCAGGGTTTGGACTGGGTTATCGCAGTAATGATAGTATCCTACGCTGCCTCCCTTGTTTTGGTGATGGTGTATATTGTGCGTGGTTATAGATCCGTGTCAAGAGTTAAGAACTTAACACAGTTTCTCGATGACGGTATCTCGTTCTCTGAGCCCGTACAGGTTGAGTTCGGTGTTTTAAGAGCTCGAGGCTACTACAGCCGGGGCTACCACGTCGCTACAGAGTTCACGGTCAGTAGTAGCGCTCTAGCGAGTAAGATTCGTTACGAGGACTTATGTAGTGACGCGTACTTACTAGCGGTGGGTAAGCAAGGTATTGGCTACCTGATAGCTCCGGCAGTCAAGATTAGCTCACGTGTTGGGAGAAACGTAGTCATCATGTGCCTAGACCCCGCAAAAACCCCGAAACTAAGTAAATCACTCGAGATCACAGAATCTCAAGCTTTAGTGAAGTCTGAGGTGAAGGTAGCTGATAGTGGGTACTTAGTTAGGGCTTCATGGCTTGTTACCGGAATCAAGCAGTGGAGGATCGTGTATGATGAGAAGAAAGGGGTGCACACAATAGTCTCTGAACCTGACGCGGGGAGTAAGATAAGGGGTGTTATGGTTAAGTTATGCGTCAAGCCTCGAATACCTTTCGCGGGAGAATTCTGCATAAACTTCCTTGAGATCAAGAAACCGGGTGATGAGGTAGTGAGGGAGTTAGAGGGACTCAAGGAAAGGAAGATAATCATAGAACACCTAAACAACATAAACTTAAGAAAGCTGACTAAAAACCTAGGAATCACTAACTACCCGCATATCTCAGGGTACGCTGGAGAATCAATTAAGGTGAAGCTAGTTCTCAACATACCCCTCGCGAAAGATTTAGTAAAAGAAGAAGTACTTTAATTTTCTCAAGTATAACGTAATGTTCGGTGCTCGCTCATGATAGAAGAATTAACACTTGTCAGCGAGTCTGTTCTCTGTAGTGGTAGGAGGGTCACACTCATTCAGAAAACTTACCTACATTCGGGTAGGGCTGTGTTGAGGGACGTGGTTAGGTTCGGTGAGGCGGTAGCTATACTGCCGGTCAAAGATGATGGTAGCGTGGTCTTAGTGAATCAATTCAGGGTTCCCGTTAATGATTGGGTTTTGGAAGTTCCCGCGGGCAGGGTTGAGGCAGGTGAGGACATAATCAGTGCTGCAAGGAGGGAGTTGAGGGAGGAGGTAGGGTATGAGGCCGGCGAGTTGATTGAGGTCGCCTCGGTTTACACAGCACCTGGCTACAGCGACGAAGTACTGCACATCCTCATAGCCAGAAAACTAAGGTTTGTTGGTGCGTCGCCAGAACCCGGCGAGATCGTGAAGGTCGTCGAGCTAGGTGTTGACGAAGCACTTAAGGCCTTGCTTAAGTCTAAGCACGTAGACGCTAAAACGTTGCTAACGATCCTATTATTTAAGATGTTGAAGAACACATAACTTAATTTATTGTTAACGTGAAGTTATTTGAGGTGGGGTGTTGCTTAGTGACTCGCTTCGAGGAATATAATTACCTACTAGAAAGGTCTAGGAAATTTTTTGAGACCGCGGAAATGCAGTTTGAGAGAGGTTTCCACGACCTAGCTGTTTTCAGTCTTGAGCAAGCTCTCCAGCTCTACTTGAAGGCATGCCTCCTCAAGCTCGGAGTCGATTACCCGAGAACACACAGCGTTAGGAAACTTCTCGAACTCGCTTACAAGCTCACAAACGCTGAAGAAATTAAGAGAATTCTCGTAGACTACGCTGTCGAGCTAGGCTCGCTTGAGGACGCGTACATCACGTCCAGGTATGTTGCGAGAGAGTATAGCGAGGAGGAAGCTAGGAGACTACATCAAGTCGTCACGAGGTTGATGGATATTGTGGGAGGAGTTGTTAATAGAGGAGGCTGAGGAGAGAAAGAAGGTATTCAAGAACCTTAAGACATACATTAAGAAAATAGTGGAAGTAACGAGAAAACTTGACCCAAGCGCCGAGATCTACTTATTCGGGAGTGTCGCGGAAGGAAAACACCTCCTATCAAGCGATGTAGACATCCTAGTAGTAACAAACACGCACCCGGGCAGAGTCCTAGCTGAGTTGTGGCTAGCCGGGATCAAAGAACCATTCGAAATACATGTCGTAACGAGAAACATGCTAGAAACTTATGAGAAGAAATCGAAGCTAGTCAGGGTGGACGAGGAATTATATTGAAGATCCCCGACCTAAGGCACATACTAAAATAATCCCGAACATAATCTAGACCCATCACTAAGACCCCGCCAGAAATCACATCACGTGGTTCCTACCCTCCCCTACATCCCCATCCTAAAGAGGGGCTTTCACTCGAAAAAGCTTATAAGCTCTGAAAAGGATTTTTTCTTGGTGTGACATGTGTCAAATATTGAAGAAAGGAAAGTGGAGCTCGTTAAGAACTTAATCAGGAAGCTTCATGAGGGTGTTAAGCCCGAGGAGCTGAGTAAAGAGTTTAGCGATATCTTGAAGCAAGTATCTCCTTTTGAGATAGCTTTGATCGAGCAACAGCTAGTTAAGGAAGGTCTGGGCGTGAGTGAGATTCTTAAGCTTTGTGACCTACATGTTCAGCTTTTCAGAGAGTACCTAGCTTCTAGAGAGTTAAGGGGAGTTCCTGAGGGACACCCACTCGATCTCCTGCTTAAGGAGAATGAGTTGATTCTTAAGTGGGGTGAGGTTCTCGGGGTTTACGCGAGCGCTATTCTTAGATCTGAGGGCGAGGGTCTTAAAGACGCTTTCCAGCGGTTGGTGAGAGTGCTAGAGAACTTAAAGGATGTGAGACTGCATTATAGGAAGGTGC
>DAIRVF010000136.1:0-3424 GCA_036802965.1 Zestosphaera sp. | reverse complement strand
GTTTAGAGGTTTTGGTTACGCAGCAACAGCTTCAGTGTGCTGGGGGACGGGAACCGTGTTGAGTACTATGTCTCTCCACTACTCAGACCCTGTCTCACTATTGGTGATTAGGTTAGGGGTCTTAGTATCGGTCTTCATACCTGCAGGATTGTTAAGCGTTTACGTGAGGAGGGATTACGACATACGTGACAACATCAGGGGATTAGTCGTGTGCTCTGGTCTGACAGGCGTTATCGGATGGTTTGGCGGGATGTACTTCTTCTTACTGTCTCTAGCTACTGTAGGCACCGCCTCAACAGTTCTCGCGACCGCGCTGACTCCCATACTCTCCATGATTACTACAAGGAGTGTTGCGGGAGAGTCCCATAGTTATAGGCTGGTCTTAGGTGCTGGGTTGACGTCCTTGGGTATAGGGACTGCAGCACTTCTTAGTTGAGTGGGACTTAAGACTTTATGACTGGCTTTAACCAAGTACCCCTCATTATCCATAGGAGGGCTAATAACCCGGTCACCACGTTACTTATGGACATGCCGATCCAAAGTCCTCTCATGCCCATCCCAAGCGGTCCTGGGCCAAACAAGTAAGCTAGCACGTTTCTTAAAACCCATAATCTGAAGAGACTCAAGTACATGACTGTCTTGGTATGTCCGGATCCGCTGGCTACAGAGAAAGCTGCTCGTAATATCACGAAGAATATTATTGACGGACCCATGTACAGGAGGAAATCCGCCGCATATTGAATGACTTCAGGATCTGAGGGGGCGAATACGGAGACTATCTCGTACCTGAAAGCAATGTAGGCGGATACCCCTAACCCAGTTATTAGGGCTGAGTATAGCACTGCTTTAAGAGCTGTCGCCTTAGCTCTATCACGCATCTCGGCTCCCAGACTTTGACCAATTATTGTGGCAGTAGCTCCGAGCAGGCTAGCGACGAATATGTCGAGAAGTCCTAGGGGTCTATCACCTATCCCCCAAGAAGCTAATGCCACACTACCTAACATGCTTATTATTGCTGTTAGAAGAGTGAAGCCTCCTGCCTCACCAACAGATGATATGGATAGGGGTAACCCTATCCTAACTAGCTTACTTATTAACTGCAGCTTCGGCTTCAGGTGATGTGCCCGTAGTTTCTCACCTCTAATACCTCTAGTTAACACACGTATTGCTATGAGTGAAGCTACTAAATCGCTCAGTAGCGTGGCTATAGCAGCTCCCACAACCTTCATAGGGGGGATTAATCCAAAACCGAAGATTAAGACCGGGTCTAGAACAACGTTCAGTAATACACCCACAACCCTTATCTTCATGGGGGTCATCGTGTCTCCTGCAGCGCTGAAGATAGATACCGTGGCGTTCATCAAACCAAATATGGTGAAACCTAACGAGAAGTACCTCCCGTAGGTTACGGCGTCAGGGATTACCTCCTCAGGCACCCCTATGAGAGCCATCATTGAAGGTAGTAAGAAGTAAGTAAGTAAACCGAAAGGTAAGCCTAGGAGTAAAACCATCAATAATAGCTGTCCGGCAGCACTCATGGCTGACTCATAATCCTTAGCACCCCAGTACTGCGAGACTAAGGATATTCCGGCTTGAAAAACACCCACCAGACCCGCAACCACTAAGAACACTACAGGCCACGTAGCGTTAACGGCTGCCAGAGCCTCCCTACCCAGCCTCCCTAACCAGAACATATCCGTTATATTGTAAACTACTTGAAGTGCTTGCATCACACCTATGGGGAGACCTAACTTCAGCATGACCTTAACTATAGGTTCTTTCAGCACCCAGTCCTTATCATCCAATCACGGCACCTACTAAACGATCTAGCAACGACCACTAAAATAAGTCATGAGATCGTTTGAGTGATTAATAAGTGATCAAAGAATTTGAGTCTAAGTCGTTCAGGTTAAGTGAGACCTAGTTAACTCATCTACTACGTAAACCTCGTCAAAGAAAGAAGTGCTAATCAAGACATCACGTATGTTCCTAGCAATAGTAGTCCATAAAGTATGGTTTATGAATTTGCAGAAAGGACAGCCGGGGTCACTACTTGAGAAGTTTAAGTAAACGATTATTTTCCTTCCGTCCTTAGATATTCTAAATCTGCTTACAACACCTGAGGAAATGACGTCTACGTCAAATCCGGGAACTATGACCTTCCTCAACAAATCTTCAACCAACCTCAGTTTTTCTAGTAGGATACCTTCACTCAACCACTACACCTAACTAAAAATTAAGTAACTTAGTTAATAAAAACTACTAGCGAATTACTTTAGAATATTTATAGTTATCGCTTAGATTAACCAACACACGTCCAAGGAATAGTTTTAGGATACTAAACGTGTTTTTTAGGTATTACTTAAAGATTATGTAGGTGGTGTACAGACATGGAGTTAAGTCTCTCTAAAGAAGAAGTCTTCTCATTGCTTAAGAAACTCTCCGAGAGTATAGGACCCTCAGGTAATGAGGGGAGTATTAGGGAATTAGTCATAGACGAGGTCAAGAAGGTGGCTGATGAGCTAAGAATCGATACCTTAGGTAACGTGATAGCAGTTAAGAAAGGATCTAGAGGTAGCGGTAAGCTAATGCTTGCCGCACACATGGATGAGATAGGGTTGTTCGTGTCACACATAGACGATAGGGGATTCTTAAGGATATTACCCATAGGAGGCGTTCCAGAAAGATCGCTAGTTTATCAGAGAGTTATCATCAAGACTAGGGATGGGAGGACCTATAGGGGTGTTTTAGGTCTAAAACCTCCTCACGTCATAAAGCCTGAAGAACTCCGCCAAATACCTGAGATGAAGGAATTCTTCGTGGACATAGGCGCTTCCTCAAGGGAGGAAGTCCTCAACATGGGTGTCAGGGTAGGTGATATAGCCGTGTTCGACAGGGAGTTAACCCAGTTGATTGGTGATAGAGTTACGGGTAAAGCAATAGACGATAGAGTGGGTCTGGCAGTCATGTTAAAGTCTTTCGAAATAATTGAGTCACCGGAGCTAGACGTGTACGCGGTGGCGACGGTTCAAGAGGAGGTAGGGCTTAAGGGTGCTGAAGTAGCTGCGTACTCGATAACCCCTGACGTAGCGCTCGCTCTCGACGTAACCGTAGCAAGCGATTTCCCCGGGGTCTCCGAGCATGAGTGGTGTACTCAGTTAGGTAAGGGCCCTGCTATAAAGGTAGCTGACGGCAGGTCGGCTTCGGGACTTATAGCACACCCTGAGATAGTCAAGATGTTGATGAAGGTGGCTGAAGAATCCGGTATACCCTACCAGGTAGAGGTCTTAGCTGGGGGGACAACAGACGCCTCAGTGATAGCCCTGAATAAGGAGGGGGTGCCGGCAGGGGTTATCTCAATACCTTCACGCTACATACACTCACCTGTTGAGGTCATAGACCTTAAGGACGTGTTAAACGCTAT
>DAIRVF010000135.1:0-3428 GCA_036802965.1 Zestosphaera sp. | reverse complement strand
GTCTATAGGCCCTCCTATATTGCCTCCGATAGCTCTCTGCTCATTACCTAGTTCCTCAGCAAGGTATGAAGCTAGCTCATATATAGCTACTGCCTTCGAGTTAGGGCAGTTCCTCAGTATTTCAAGAGCATTACCTACGTGATCTCCGTGATCGTGCGTCACCACTATGAAGTCACCGCATATCTGATTTAACTTCTTCTCAGGAGATACCGGGTTTAATATCCAAGGATCTATCAAGAAGACCTTACCAAACATCTCTATCCTGAAAGCTGCGTGACCAAACCACTTAATCTTTATATCATACATTTAACACACCTTAATAATAATTACTATAAAGATCTAAAATATCTTAGTGACGTGCTAGACTAGCTCGTGATTCGTTGAGGATTGGAGTTACTATATTATTTTATACTTAACTTAAAATACTTAGATGTGGTGTTAAACACGAGTGACGCGGAGTTCGTGGAAGCATACCTGAGGGCTGGTGAAATAGCTTATAGAGTTAAGAAATCCGTTGCTCCGTTAGTTAAGCCCTCTGCCAGACTACTTGATTTAGCTGAGAGAGTGGAGGAGTTAATAAGGTCTTTCGGCGGTGAGCCCGCCTTTCCAACCAACATATCAGTTAATGAGATAGCGGCTCATGACACCCCCTACGTAGGGGATCCCAGGGTAATTACTGAGGACTCTCTAGTTAAGATCGACTTAGGGGTTCACGTGAACGGGTTCATAGCTGATACAGCGATCACGGTAACCCTCTCAGACAAGGCTATTAAGCTGGTTGAGGCTACTGAGGAGGCTTTACGTAAGGCGTTGACCTCCTTAAGCCCCGGAGCACCCATAAACACCGTGGGGAGAGCTGTAGAGGCAGTCGCTAAGAAATACGGGTTTAACGTGATCAAGAACCTGACAGGCCACTCTCTAGACAGGTACTTAATACACGCCGGTGAGGTTATCCCCAACCACTTCACTAGACTAGCTCTAGGTAAGTTATCTAACGGCAGAGCATACGCTATAGAGCCTTTCCTAACCCCAGGTAAGGGCTACGTGGAGGAAGTTAGGTCCTCCACATACATATACGCGTTAAACACCAACTTCAAAAATAAGCGAGTTACAGAGGAAGAATCCCTCTTAGTAAAAACCATATACGAGAGGTTTAAGACCCTCCCACTATGTGAGAGATGGCTTGCAAGAGAATTCAGTGATTTAAGTAGGTTGCGGGCACTACTTCAGAGCTTAGTAAGGAAATCAGTGCTTATAGCATACCCCGTCTTAAGGGAAGTGAGCGGTAATCTAGTAGCTCAGTTCGAGGAAACAATTTTAGTAAGTGGTGGTAAAGTCATAATCACGACTAACCCGGAGCTAAACAAATAAGTTGTCTCCGTGCTGGGTCGTTCCCGCCACCGAAGAGTAGATTCAGTCATATATTGTTAAACGCAAAAATATAAATGTTTTAAGACTTAGGTTAGTGTGGTAAGTCGGGGTGTGAGCAGGTGGACGGGGTTCAGGACTGGACTTCTATGCTGATAGCTATCCTAATACTATCTTCCTTCATACTTAACTTTACGGATATACCGCAGAAGATTCAGTTTACGCGGTATTCTTCTGTTGTGAGGAGAAAACTCATGGAGTTAATAGAGTTTGAGGAGGAGGGTAAGAGGAAGTCGATAAAGTACTTGAAGGACATGAACTTACCTAACCCGAAAACCCTCATAGACGACTACGTCGATAATTTCTTCATGATATTCCCTGTCGAGAGGGAACCCATTGACGTGATAAAGAGGTTGAAGCATTTGCTGAGAACACGTGACGAGGCCGTTAAGAGATATGTCTTAGACAAAGTCCCTAACGTCTCAGAAGTTGATAGGCAGAAGATTGAGGTTTTGCTAGAACTCAATTCCGTTCTTACCTACATAAACAAGGTAGTGAAGCATTACTACAACCTAGGTGTTAAGTTTAATGACTGGATCATGATGATGCAGCTAGCCCTCCAGATAAACCAGATAGTCAGGCTAGCTAAAGCATATAGAGATGCCATAGATTCCTTCGGGGTAGGCGCGCCCATAGGGGATGGTGCCGGCGCCTTAGTCGCTAGAATGCTCTTAAACGACACTTCCGGAGCCTCCGAAATAGCTCCGGAGACAGTCTTGTACGAGACATCGCTTGAGGGCAGGAAACTCTACGTGATAAAAGCTAAGGGTCCGGGACCCACGGTAGGATGGCCTGGTGAGGCACTGGAAAAACTCGTTGACGGTCTTGAGTGCAAGATTTCCAGGATAATAACTGTTGACGCTGCCTTAAAACTGGAGAGTGAGAAGAGCGGTGATGTAGCCTACGGTGTTGGGGCGGCCATAGGTGATTTAGGACCTGAGAAGATAGCTATGGAGAGAATAGCCTCCAAGTGTTCGGTACCGCTAGATGCGGTAGTGATTAAGATGAGTAACGAAGAAGCTATAAACACCATGACCAAGCAAATCTACGAGGGGGTTGTGAGAGCGACTGACATAGTCAAGAACACAATACTTAGTAAAACGAGGGAGGGCGATACAGTAATAGTTGTGGGGGTAGGCAACACTCTCGGCATAGAATGAGGTGGTACTAGTGTTACTGGAGCTACAATTAGACCCCCTCTACATACTCCTCATAGCCATAATTGTTTTCCTATCATCCTATCTACTGGTCTCTTACCTAAGAGAATCCTCAACACAAAAGAAAGAAGAGAAAGGCAAGATAATAACTATAAAGAAGTGCCTCAGCTGTAATTACGTGTTAAATAAGCCGTACGATAAGGGAGACTACGTAGGTAAGAGAGGAGAGAAATGCCCTAAATGTGGTGGGGAAATGATGATCACCGCAATATATCTCGAGCCCCCGCCGCAACCTCAAGCAACCACTTCATGAACGATTAGCCGGGGAAAACCCTAGAACATTCTTTAAGTACGTGATCGCGCACCATGTAGTAGATATCTCCAGAAACTTCCTCACATCTAATTCCTTTGATATGGAACGATATTGCTTTGAGAAAGCCTTCTACCGTAGAGCCTTCAACACGAAGTAGGAAATTCCCTAACTGAAGCCACTCAGACCAACATATCTCCACGTTACTCACATGAAGACACTCACTCTTAGGGAAACAATAGGGTAGTGCAGGCAAATCACCTATCAAATCAGCGGTGCCGTCATCACCGCATACCGCAACAATCTTGATAAATTCATCCACTACGTACTCAGCCACCCGAACCATCCACACCACCGCTAACATACATAGCTTAAGACTGAAAAACTCTTTAAATATGAAAACTATTTTGCTTACTTGTGTACTTGAGGTGTTTGGGAGCTCTGACCTCCTCCCCGCCCTGAAGGGCGAGGCTTTCGGTTGTAATGGGAAGGGTTTTAAAAGTATGTTGCTATACTATTTAGGGTCTATAAAC
>DAIRVF010000134.1:0-3441 GCA_036802965.1 Zestosphaera sp. | reverse complement strand
GTGCTAGAATATAAAGCTAAGGACGTTCTAGACCACTTACTCATAGCTAGGATTTTCATGTTTAAGACCGTATACTACCACAAGACTGTGCGAGCGTTCGATAAGATAGCTGGTGAGATGTTGCTCAAAGCAGATAAAATACTGAATTACGGCGAGAGATTCGATGATGTGACCAAGTATGTCGAGTTAGATGATGAGTACGTATTATCTCACCCGGAAGTCAGGCAATTAGAGGAAAGCAGGTATCTACTTAATAGGAAGGTACCCTACAAAAACATCTACCAAGCAGTCTTACCAGTCGACCAGACTTTGAAGGGGTTCTTAACAATAAGTAAGGAAGCTATTAAGAGAAGCCTTGAGGAAAAGCTGAGGAGCCTGCACCCGGAAATAGTTGATGAGGGTAACGTGATCTTCGTGGACACACCTAAACTACCGACTAACCCCATGTTCGAGGAAGCCGTGATCTATATAGAAAACGAGGACGGGGAGGTTGAGGCGAAGCCCGTGAGGGAAACCGTAGCGGGTTCCATGCCAGCGGAGCTAGCGTTTCTCCGAATCTACGTGAGAGATAAATACATGCAGTACTCGAACGAGGTAAGGGATATCGCTAGGAGCATATTCTCAGGGAAGGAAATACGTAGCTTTTACTAGTTTACCTGAGCACTCATCAATCAAGACATTGCTCTAAAGGATGTTTTGATAGTCGTAATCCTTAATTACCCCCTGAAAAGAGTATATATTTTCTTCGGGGATGATGAATGGAACCGATTAGAGTGTTAGGTCTTAACGCGTCTCCGAGGAAGTACGGGAATACATATAAGTTGCTAGAGGTGGCTCTTGAAACCGCCTCAATGTACGGGGCTGAGACAAAACTGATCCACTTATACGACTACGACATAAAACCTTGTGAGGGTTGCTTGAGCGATGAACAGCTCACTTGCAGACCCCCCTGTATCAACGACGATGGTAGCTGGTCTGTGTTGAAGGAGGTACTTAAGAGCGACGCACTAATAGTAGCAACCCCGGTGTTCTGGTACGGGCCCTCAGGACATCTAAAAAACTTGATAGATAAGTTAACCGTATTTGAGAACATGATCTTCATCGACGGTAAGTCGTGGGTTGAGGGTAAGGTAGCTGGATTCATAGCTGTCGGCGCTGAAGCTGGGGCTGTGATGACCATAGCTTACTTAATGAGTGTTTTTAATTCGTTTGGGTACTTAATACCTCCTTGGGCCCTAGCATACTATCAGGGAACGGACGACGTCTTGAAAAATAGGGAAGCAGTAATGGACTCAGCTAACATAGGTAAGATCGTGGTGGAGGTAACTAAAATACTCAAGAATAACTCGCCGAGAAAATGGTATGAGCCAAACATACTTGATGTGCTGAAGGAAAAGGAGGTATTAACTCGGGTAGCTAGTAAGGCTGAGAACCTAAGAAAAGAAGCGAGTAATAAGAGGTTAGAGATCGTGAGAAAGTTGCTTCAGGAGAAGCCGGACGACTATAGGGGGTAAGTTTTTGAGTTCTTCGAGTTAGCTTATTATTCCTTTCCAGTATTAAGAGATCGGTGCTAGCGGTGAAATTGATTTATCTAGTTTTAGACGGTGTTTCCGACAGGCTCTCGGATCAGGAAACCTCGTTAAGTATGGCTAGGAAGCCGTTCTTAGATCTCTTAGCGAGAGGAGGTGCTTGCGGCGCGGTCTACACTGTCGGGAAAGGGGTAGCTCCGGAATCTGATGCCGCGGTGATGAGCATTCTTGGTTACGACCCGCACGTAAGCTATACTGGTAGAGGACCTATCGAGGCTGTCGGGGCCGGGATCTCGTTTGTTGAGGGGCGTGAGGTAGCTTTTAGGGCTAACTTCGCGACCGTGGATCCGGGTAGCGGGAGACTTATTGATAGGAGAGTTGGTAGGTCGTTAAGTACTGAGGAAGCTCGTGAGTTGGCTGAAGCTTTAGATGGGTTGAGGTTAGGTGTTTACGGGGGCTACGTTAAGGTTAAGGCAACGGTAGGGCACAGGGCTGTCGTAGTGATAGGTAGTGAAGTGATGTCTTTAAGTGATGAGGTAGATAATACTGACCCAGCATACAGGAAGGTGGGGACGATATCGGTAGCTGAGAAAGTTTTCCAACCATACGTGAAGAAATCAACCCCGTTAAGTCTCGAGCAGAGTGCTCAAGTTACCGCGGAGTTAGTTAATGAGTTCACGCGGAAGTCTATCGAGATCCTAGATAAGCACCCAGTCAATAAAGCGAGGGAGAGTAGGGGCTTGCTGAAAGCGAACGTAATATTAGTTAGAGATGCCGGCTCAAGACTCCCTAAACTACCACCTATAAGCAAGTTATTCAACGCTTCCTTTGGTTCCATAACCGAGATGCCTGTAGAGAACGGCATAGCTAAAATATTAGGCATGCGCGCCGTGGAGATGCCTCCCCCCAACCGAGGATAAGGCTTCAGATTATTCTATGAGATTAGAGGCCACGCTGAAACTACTTAAGGAAGTAGATGTGGTGTACGTACACCTTAAAGGACCTGATGAACCAGGTCATGATGGCGATTTAAAAGGTAAGATAAAAGCGATTGAGGATATAGATAAGTTCTACGTCAAGGAATTACTGGATAGTATTGACTTAAGGGAGATCGCTATTCTGGTGACGGCAGATCATGCGACACCTCCCGCGGTGAGGGCGCATACAGACGATCCAGTACCCCTGTTATTAGTAGGGGGTGAGGTAATACCTGATAAAGCCTTAAGATTAGAAGAGAGAACGTGTTATGAACTAGGCTCTATTGGGGTCTTAAGCCATGGATGGGAGATACTCCCGAAGATCCTGGGAATTATAAGATCGTGAGCGAGGACACTCAAACAACCATATCGTCGCAACAATTAAGTCGCTGTGGTGGAAGAAAGCTTTAAGTAGCTTCAACAGATAGCTTGCTTGAGTCTAGCCCACAAGGTTTGAGGCGCTGGTTTCCCAAATCTTTAGTCCTTGAGAGAAAGCGTTTTCGTAAGATTTCTTTATGTCTTCTTTGAGTAGGTGGATATATATTTGCGTTGTCTTTATGTCTTTATGCCCTAATAAGTTCTGCAACGTTATTAAGTCCATACCTCTTTTAAGTGCTTCAGTAGCGAACGTGTGCCTCATTACGTGAGGCCTTACCTTGCTAGGATCTACCCCAGCTCTCGACGCGAGAGTTTTCAGTCTCTTATATAAGCCGCTGTAAGTTAAGTCAAAGAGTTTTCCTTCTTTCTTATTACTTAAGTACATGTAGATCTTTAAGGTCTCGTAGCTTAAGGGACCGAAGAAGACTGTTCTCTCGTCACCGAATTTAGCGTGCCTAACTATTATCTCACGTGATTCGAGGTTCACGTCCTCCACGTTTAGCGACAGCAATTCCTGTGCTCTGAGACCTGTCTCAAAGAGTAGCGCCACTATGGTC
>DAIRVF010000133.1:0-3457 GCA_036802965.1 Zestosphaera sp. | reverse complement strand
ACCCTGTCTGAGATATAATCCGCGACTAGTAGGTCATGGTCTACGACGAATATGGTGGTCTTACGTACCTCTGCTACCTTCCTTATGGCTTTAGCGACGGTCAGTCTCTCCTCTACATCTATAAACGCTGAGGGTTCGTCGATTAAGTAGAGATCGGCTTCCTTAGCTAAAGCCACGGTTACCGCGAATTTCTGTAACTCCCCTCCACTAAGACTCGTTATCTCCTTATCCCCTAATTTATGAAGACCTAACTTCCTGATTACGTCGGTTTCGAACCATTCTGTAGAAGCCATACCCTCCTTCCTAAGTTCTTTTAAAGCATCCTCAACAGTCGTCCAAGGATATGTCTCAGCTCTTATGTACTGGGGCTTGTAAGATATTTTAAGTCCTTCCGTAGTCACGTACCCCTCATCAGGCTTAAGTTCTCCCGCGAGAAGTCTTATGAAGGTGGTTTTACCTATCGCGTTAGGGCCTAACACACCTATTATCTCACCCACGTATGAAGTTCCCTCATCAACAACCAGCCTAAAGCCGTCGAGGTTTTTCACCATGTAAGGCCAATAAAGGTACGGTCTTTTAGGTTCGATAATTTCCGAGGGATTCACCCTGAAATAGAAACTTATTTTCTCGTTTCTTATCCTCATATTCTCTGCCGGCAAGAAACCTTCTAGGAAGTGATTTATTCCAGACCCTACTGAGTAAAGTTTTGAGCATAGGCCGTAAACACCTGGTTCACCATACATCACCACCACACTATCCGATACGTAATCTAGCACTGCCAAGTCGTGTTCCACGACCATCACATAAGCTGACTTAGGCGTTAACTCCCTGATAGCGTTTGCTATCGCCAGCCTCTCCCTAACGTCTAGGTAGCTTGACGGTTCATCAAAGAAGTAGGCTCCTGCATCCCTAAGCAGGGCGGCAGCTATGGTGAATCTCTGGAGTTCCCCGCCACTCAGGTTACTGACTTTATTATCCCACGCACTGTCCAGAGAAAGTGATTTCTTAACCTCGCTTAGCAGGCCTCTCTCATCTATTCTCGTTAAGACCTCGCCCACATGACCCTTCACGTATTTCCTAACAAGATCTACGTGCTGTATCTTATGTACCCTCCTTAAGCTCCCGTCAGCCACAGTCTTCAAGTAGTTATAGAGTTCCGTACCCCTAAACCTCTCCAGCACCATATTCCAGGAAGGCTTAACCTCAAAAACCCCTAGATTAGGTATTAAATCACCTGAGAGTATCCTCAACACCGTTGTCTTCCCGGACCCGTTCTTACCTAGAACTCCCACGACCATCCCTGCTTGAGGTATTGGTAGGCCGTATAGCTTGAAGGCGTTGGGCCCGTACCTATGCACTACCTGCTTCTCCAATTCGTCAGGCAAGTTAACGACACTTATAGCATAGTAAGGACACTTTTTAACGCATATACCGCAACCCACGCAAGCAACCTCATAAATGAACGCCTTACCGTTAACAGACTCGGAAATCTCTATAGCCTTCCCACCACTCCTATTAACAGGACAGAACCTAACACACTCTAAATGACACCTGTGTGGCTTGCAGAGGTCGTAGTCTATCACAGCAACCCTAACCATCCCCACACACCAAAACAAGAAAGCTAAGAACACTTATTAACGTAAAGAACTAACACTAAACGGAATGATGAGTGGTGACGGCAAGGATTAATGACTAGTAACTCCAATACTGACCGTTCCCGCAAACGCAAAAACTTTATATTCATATACGTTACTTCTAGAGTAGGATAATCGCGGTGTTGAAGTATGGAGACGTTGAGATCAGAAAGCCCTCTAAGGGTGTTGAGGTCTTCAATAAATAGGAACGTGCTAGTTAAGGTAAAGGAAGGTAATTCCTATACTGGCCAGCTAATATTCGCAGACAACACGATGAATCTAGTAATGATAAATGCTGAGGAAGTCTCTGACGAAGACTTAAAACCGGTAGCTAAATACGGAACCATCTTAATAAGAGGTAGCCAAATACTTTACGTAGTCATTGACTACAAAAAATGACTACAAACCTAGCAAAACACAAACACCTAGAATACAGTTCCCTACCTAAAAGTTTTAGAGAGTTGTCTACCAGAAATTAGAGAGGAATCCGGAAAAAGTAGAGCCTGCTACTCCGTAGTAAGGACCCTGAGCTTCTTCCTGCTTCAGGATGAAATTCCTATATTCGCTGACCTCCTCCTCGTCCTGAAGGGTGAGGGTTCCCGTTAGTGCGGGTTATGTGTGCTCCGGTTATCATCGCTCGTGGCTCACATAGTTCAACCATTCACCGCTATCATCATCGAGAAATTAGGAGATACATTAGAAGATACGGAGCTTATAAGCCTTTCTCGCCACCCCCGCACTGAAGGACTAGACTTTCAGTTGTAACCAATCCTTTTTATTAGCGGGCATAGTATCAGTATCTGGGAGGTCTTGAGAGTGAGCGGTGAGGAAAGCGGTAAGCGTAGGATGAAGTTACCTAAGAAGGAGGAAGACATTGAGATAGAGCATGTGGAGTCTTCTGAGGTAGAGGAACATCACCACGAACACCAACACGAGGAGATTAGTCCGGAGGACTACAGTCTCTTACTCATGAACACGATAGCTCATACGTTAGGTCATGTTGAGAGCGATCTCAGCTCCTTAAATCAGAACATAAAACAGTTAATGTCTCAAGTAGATAATTTAAGGAAGTCTGTAGAGTTGGTGGCTAGGGTACTCTTGATAGATAAGATTAAAGACCAGGAACTTAGAAAGGAGTTTATCAACGACATAATAGAGGAATTAACAAAATCATAGAATGTTTTCAAGCCAGATATCCTACTGACTCCCTTCTTCCTCTCCCATTAATTCTAGAAAAATCTCGTAGTAGTTTTCTTTCTCTTGCTCTAGTTCTTCTGATTTCCTTAGCCTCTCTCCCTCAGAACTAACAACTGACGTCGTCTTAACTTTGCTTTCGTTGCTAGTCTTACTCTCCAGCTTATACTTAGAGCCTTCTTTAAGCGGCTCCTTATAACCACACCTTGAGCACACTAAGTACGTCTTATCACCCTCTTTTACCGGGATCAACATAGTTCCACACTTAGGACAGAACTTCATTCTTCGAAACCCTTAAAGTATAACCGAGTAAGACCGTTTAAAAACTTTTTGTTTTCGGTCACTATAAGAACTCCTCAATCTCACTCACGAAATCCTCCTTTATAAAGGTAAGTGTTAATTGCTGGGATAAGTCTTTATTCTGAAGCTTTTTATAAATTTCTTTGTGGAGTTTATTGGTGGGAGTACAGGTGACTATAGTTAGGAGTTTTGAAGCCGTAATACCTTTATCTCCTGATGATGTCTTGTTAGTGTTAGGAGACTTAAGACTACACCTCAGTTTATGGAGTTTTAGTGAGGTTTACGTAGATAAAATACATGAGATACGGGATAACGAGGGTGTTGTAGAT
>DAIRVF010000132.1:0-3544 GCA_036802965.1 Zestosphaera sp. | reverse complement strand
ACACACTCCTCAGGAGCTCGGAGAATATGAAGAGGAGTAGATTATATACTACTCCTCTTCATATTCTCCGAGCTCCTGAGGAGTGTGTTGGCTGTTAGGGGTGAGGAGTACTTGATTGTTTTAATGGAGACTGCTGTAGTGATAGCTATTCGAGAAATATACATATCAGTTATCTCG
This sequence comes from Zestosphaera sp., assembly GCA_036802965.1. Classification (GTDB taxonomy): domain Archaea; phylum Thermoproteota; class Thermoprotei_A; order Sulfolobales; family NBVN01; genus Zestomicrobium. The sequence continues at coordinate 3,367 of DAIRVF010000132.1, read as the reverse complement.
AAAACCACTGTTGATTTGTTAATCAGCGCTCTCTCCTTAATAGCTGTCATAATTGGTTTGTGGTTGATTAGAACGAAGGTGTATGTGAGGAGGCCTAGAGAGCATAGGATCATAGCGTCGTGATATTTTATATACTGAATACGCTTCCTTAAGGCGGTTAGGTCTAGCTGAGTCAACGTTTTTAAAGAGACATGATTATTTATTAGTGTGGTGATTTAATGTCTCGCGTGAGTTCAGGTAGTTTGTTAGTGAAGAGAGGTTCGATAGTCACCCCCGAAGGTATTTTCAGAGCTGATGTGAGGGTGGTTGATGGTAGGATAGTTGCTTTAGGTGAGGACTTGAGTCCCGTGGATGTCGACGAGGTTCTTGACGCTAGTGGTTTACTTGTTTTTCCAGGTCTTGTTGACGAGCACGTCCACATGAGGGAGCCTGGGTTAGAGTATAAGGACGATTTCACGCATGGGACTATGGCCGCCGCCGCAGGCGGTATTACGACAGTCATAGAGCAACCAAACACTTTACCGCCAGTGGACGAGCCGCATAAGTTGGTTAGTAAGGCTGGCTTACTTAAGGATAAGGCGTACGTAGATTTCGCGTTGTACGGGGTGTTACACGATACGAACACGCACTTAATGGAGGATTTGATGAGTGCTGGCGCTGTAGGGTTCAAGGTATTTCTAGGTCCTACTACAGGGAATATACCGCCGCCTAGTGAGGGCTCTCTCTACGAGATACTCAGTAAGTCCTCGAGACTGGGGGTCACCGTAGCTTTCCACGCGGAAGACCATCAACTCGTGAGTTACTTCACTAACTTAGTTAAGAGTTCCGGCAGGCTTGACCCGCAAGCGCATGAGGACGCAAGACCCCCCATAGCTGAGGAATTAGCTGTTATGAAGCTAATACTTATGTCTAGGAGAACTGGCGGCAGGGTACACATACTTCATATGTCTTCGAGAGAGGGTGTTGAGCTACTCAGAGAAGCGTTGAGAGATGGCGTGAACGTGACTGGCGAGACATGCCCTCACTATTTAACCTTCAGCAGTGACGATTACCCGAAGTACGGGACCTTAATTAAGGTTAACCCTCCAATAAGGAGTAACCCACACAGGGAAGCATTGCTTAAAGCGGTTAATGACGGCGTAATAAGTGCTTTAGGTTCTGATCACGCGCCGCACACGAAAGAAGAGAAAACGAGGTCTGTGTGGGATGCTGCAGCGGGCTTCCCCAACGTTCAGACCTTCTTCCCAGTAATCCTTGACATGGCTTTAAGAGGCTTAATACGACTAACCGCGATACCTAAGCTAGCGTCGGAAAACCCTGCTAAATACTTCGGGCTTTGGCCACGTAAGGGTTCCGTAAGGGTAGGTAGCGACGGCGATCTAGTTATAGTAGACCCTAACGGGAAAACCTTAGTGAGTGAGGAATGGCTACACTACAAACACAAGGTTACCCCCTACCTAGGCTGGGAATTACGGGGAGAGATAAAGTATGTCGTGCTAAGAGGTCACGTGATAGTTAGAAACGGTAAGTTAGTGACTACAGAACCTAAAGGCATGTGGATCAAGAAAGGTTTCTCCTGAGGATGCTACCACATTCGTCACGTTACCCTCAAGGGTTTCTAGGTTTAAAGTCTTTAAATTAAGTAAGACTTATTAATCCATAGGTTGTTTAAGTTTATTGTGGTTGAGTGCTATGTCAGACACTAGTGTGGGGCCAGAACATCTTATTAGTAAGTGGCTTGAGGCTAAGGAGTTCTTAGTGGTTGGGAAGAGTGTTTCCAGGATTGACGCGTTGAGTAAGGCTTTAGGTACGGCTAAGTATACTGAGGATTATTTGATGAGTGAGGCACTCTTCATTAAGCAGGTCCTCAGCTCGGAGCCTCACGCGCTCGTAAAAAGCGTTGACGTGTCCGGTGCTTTAAGAATTCCTGGAGTTGCTCGAGTATTCACTGCGAGCGATATTCCCGGAATTAATCAGGTTGGTTATGCGTTACCTGATCAACCACTACTTGCTGAGAGGAAAGTCAGGTATGTTGGTGAGGTAGTAGCTCTTGTTGCGGCGTCAGATTACGATAAAGCTTTGAGGGCTGCTGAGGAGGTTAGGGTGGGTTACGAGCCGTTACCGCATATTCTGGATCCCTTAGAGGCGATGGAGAGGTCTGACGTCTTAATACATGAGGAAGCAGGATCCAACATAGCTTTCAGGACTAAAGTTAGGAAAGGCGATATTATCGAGGGTTTCAGCAAGTCAGACGTCATAGTGGAGAACGAGTATAGAACACATCATCAAGACCACATATACCTGGAGACTGAAGCAGCGCTAGCCATACCTGATATGGAGGGCAGGGTAACGATCATAGGAGGTATTCAGTACCCGCACCTAGCCAGAGACATAACCGCTAAGGTTCTCGGGATTCCTTCAAGCTTCGTTAAGGTCATAGTTCCTTACGTGGGAGGGGGTTTCGGGGGCAAGGATGATGAAGGCCCCCTAGCGGCCGCTAAGGCTGGCTTAGTAGCTTACTTGACTAAGAAACCAGCGTTCATCTTATATAGTAGGGAGGAGTCAATAATTATTCACCCAAAGAGGGAGGCAGCGATTATAAGGTATAAGAGTGGCGCTAGCGACAACGGCAGACTACAAGCTATTGAGGTAACGATAATTCACGACACGGGTGCTTACGCTAATAGATCGCCCTTCATACTATGGAGAGCCACAATGCATTCCTCGGGTCCTTACGAGGTCCCGAACGCTAAGGTAGATGGGTACGCTGTCTACACTAATAAGGTGTACGAGGGTTCTTTCAGAGCTTTCGGTAACGCGTCAATTCAGTTCGCGGTCGAGAGGCAAATGGATCAACTAGCTGATAAGCTGGGTATGGACCCAATAGAATTTAGGCTTAAGAATATTTTAGAGCCAGGCAAGTACACCGTTACGGGCCAGCTCCTCGACCACTCCGTAGGGGTCGGCGACGCCGTAAGGAGGCTCGCCGAGGCTTCAGAGTGGAGGAGGAAATACGAAGAGTACAAGAAGTTTAACGAAGCAAGTGACAGATTTAAGAAAGGCATAGGTATAGGCGTTGCTTGGCACGGCATAAGCACCTCCAGAGGGGTTCCAGACTGGTCTAACTCATATGTTAAGATAGAGAAGGACGGGTCAGTGACCGTGTTCACGGGGATTACCGAGATAGGTCAGGGATCCCCCACCTCATCACACATACAGATAGTCTGTGAGTTATTAGGCGTTTCACCTAATCACGTTAAGGTTATTTTCGGGGATACCGACGCTCCCGATGCGGGAGCCACACACGCTTCGAGAGGGACCAGTATCGGTGGCATAGGTGTTTTAGTAGCGGCGGCGAAGCTTAGGG
>DAIRVF010000131.1:0-3620 GCA_036802965.1 Zestosphaera sp. | reverse complement strand
GCTTTATATTCTAGCACGATCCTGTCTTTAACGGGTTTTGAGTGGAATGCCAGCCTCTCCCAGTCAAGCCCGAAGCCGTAATTAGCGCCAGTGAAGTACGAGTCCCTGAGCAGGTAGTCCACTATGTCAGCGCTGTAAGCCCCCTTGATTATGTAGTATAAGGTTTTCTCACTGACTCCGTCAACTATGCTTGAAGTAAGCGGCCACGTCTCCAGTGAGACTGCCTCTATAAGCTTAGCCATGACTTCAGCTGAGATGCCTAGCTCTTTCTCTATGTAGTTATCGAAACACTGGGTTATCTCCGGGTGTTCCTTAATTATCCTACTCCCTAAAACCTCGTGATTTATCTCGTAATTTACGAGGACATGGTCTTCGAACGTGTGCGAGAACGGCCCGTGACCTAAGTCATGCAACAAACCTATGAGCCTCGCTATGAGTTTAAGCCTGTTAAGCTCATCCGACCTAAGCTTAAGCCTCGAGTATGCGTACTCAGCGAACACCCCGGCAACATACATGGAGCCTAAAGAATGCGAGAACCTGTTATGGACCGCGCCCGGGTAAACTAGGTGGGAAGTCCCTAACTGCTTAAGCCTCCTCAACCTCTGCATTGGCGATGAAGAAACCAAGCATATCTCATGCTTCACTAACCTTAAGTAACCATGTATAGGATCCTTAATCTGAACTAGCTCCTTATCCAGATACCACACCCAGATAATATTCCGTAACTGGAATATAATGTTTTTGTCTTAAAAACTTATCCTAGGTTAAGAAAATTAATCAGACCGATAAAACTATTCCGCGATTTTCTTTAAAAGGCATTCCTAGAATTCTTAGTAGTGATGAGGGTTGGTTGGTAGCATAGTGGTGACTCACGGAGACTGTGACGGAATAATCTCCGCTTACCTCTACATAAAACACTTCATGAAAGACATGTGGCCATCCAACATCTCAGTCATATTCACCCAGCCCTGGAGAGCTAACCTAGACTTCATGAGAGGGTATCGTGAAGGCGCTGACGAGATAGTTTTCCTAGACATAGCGCTTAGTAACGAGTTAGTTAATGAAATAATTAAGGTCGGGAATAGCTTAAGGAAGATTACGATCGTAGACCATCACGTGAGCTCGCTAGAGTTCATCAAGCGAGTTGATAGCATGCTTAAGAACGTGAAGATCGTGTGTGAGAAAGCTCAGTCATGCCCTAGGTTAATGATTAACTCGCTCAAAATCTCGCCGAATCCTTACGAGAGGTTGTTAGTTGACGTGGCGGATGTCTGTGAAGGCAGTGAATCCTCATCAGCTGAGGTGATTAAGTTGGCTGACGTCATAAAATTATCTATTGCTAGGGACCCGGGAGACTACGACTTCATGAATTACCTTCTTGCTCTCCTTATGAAGGGTAAGGACATAGAATCCGACGACGTAGTTAGGAGGAGATATAAGACAGCTAAATTCATCTTAAGTCGTTTACTTAAGGTAATGAGTGAGAACGCGATATCCTACAGAAACCTAGTGAAGATTTCCACACTCTCACTCCCTGAGTCCAGGATCTTCGCCGGCTTACTAGGTGTTGGAACCACGGAACTAGCCAGGATGTACAGATCCGACATCATCTTAGTGAGGGGTGAGGAGGATAAGGTAGTAGTCACTGTAAGAACATTAGATGACAAGGCACTTAAGCTATGTGGGAGTATCGCTAAGCTAGGTAGGGGGAGGTTCGGGGGTCACGCGGAAGCTGCTTCAGCCACACTACCTGAGTTAAACCTTCAGGAAGTCACAGACTTAATTGTTGGTGTTGTTAGTGGGGGAGAAGATACATTACAGAGGAAGCGTAAAACTTGAGGAACTACACCAGTTAGTAAGGAAATGGTTTAAGCATGCGACGATATTAGTTGTAGGAGAGTGTGAGGTAGATTATACTGGGAGAGCGTCTTCAAAAGCTAGTGGTTCATGGAGACTCATAATAATTAAGGAGGACGGAACAGTATTAGTTCATGAGTCTGTGGGGAGGGAGCCTATTAACTGGCAACCCAACTCACACGTCACCACACAACTTGAGGGTGGCACGCTAATTCTTAGAGCTGTGAGATCAAGACCTCGTGAAGAACTCATAATTAGGTTAAGAGGAGATTGCGAGGTACTCATAGCTAAGTTAGGGTCAGGCAAGTTCGTTATTTCAGGAACTGAGAAAGACATAATTGAGTTCCTAGCGAACAACCCGAGAATAATTGATGAAAACGCTGAGCTAGTTTCCAAGGAGGTATCAACTCCTCACGGCCGCATAGACCTAGTTCTTCGCGGGAAGGATAACACGCTGATATTAGTTGAAGTTAAGAGAGACTTAGCTGATGTGGAAGCGGTTTTCCAGCTGAGGAGATATGTGGAGTACTACGCAAGACTAGGTATGAGTAACGTTAGGGGAGTTATAGTAGCGCAGTCCTTAACGCCGGCAGCACGGAAATTACTAGGGGATTTCGGCTTAGATTATAGATGCATTAAGGTAAGTAGGGGTAACGTGTATGAGAAAGAAGTATGTTGACTCACACATACACCTTAACGAGTACCCAGAAGAGAGGATATCTAGTGTGTGCGGTAGAGATGATATGGAATTAATCGCTGTTTCTGAAGATTTACACTCATCACTAACTAACATATCAATTGAAAGGAAATGCTCTAACGTGAGAGCTGCTGTAGGAATCCACCCGTGGAACGTTGGTAAGGTGTCCGCAGACGATCTTGCTAAAGTTTTGGAATTGATAGATAACGTAAGCTTCATAGGTGAGGTAGGACTGGACAAGAAGTTCACGCCCGAAACCTTCGATTTACAACTAAAGATATTCAGTGAGTTTGTTACTCAAGCATTGAGTGGTAGGAAAGTACTGCTTCTCCACGCTGCCGGTGCTTGGAGAGAAGTGCTTGAAATACTGTCTAGAAGCGCTGTCGAGACCGCGGTGATTCACTGGTATACGGGCCCGCTAGAATACCTTAAAAACATTAAGGAGTTAGGGTACTTCATAGGTGTGAACGTAGCCTTGTTAAGGCAGCCTAAGATGAGGGAAGTGGTTAAGCAAGCACCACTGGACATCATATTAACGGAATCTGACGGCCCCTACGAGTATAGGGGGCTTAGACTAGAACCTGAGCTAATACCTGAATTAATGCGTGAGATTGCCGTGATAAAGGGGGTGGGGTTTGAGGAGGTTGTAACCGCAGTTTATAATAATTACTTAAACCTAGTAGGTAGGATATCAAGATAATCTGTGGTGTGGGAGTTGAGCGAGGTCAAGGTAGGCGTTGTGGGAGTCGGTGTTTGGGGAAAGAATATTGTGAGGGTTCTTAAAGAACTGGAGGAGGAAGGTCTGGTTAACGTGGTTGGGGTGGCTGACACAGACGTAGGTAAGGCTTTGGAGGTCGCTAACGCGTTTAAGGTCGGCGCTCACGTCAGAACAGTTAAAGAGCTTGCCGAGCTAGGTGTAGAGGCAGTAGCTATATCAGTTCCCATTAACGAATTATTTCAGGTAGCTAAGGAGGCTCTAAACCTGGGTTTACACACCTTCATAGAGAAACCTGTCTCAACAAAACCTGAAGAAGTCGCTGAATTAATTAAGGTGGCTGAGTCCTCC
>DAIRVF010000130.1:0-3668 GCA_036802965.1 Zestosphaera sp. | reverse complement strand
ATAATATCCTAATAATTAGAGTCTTTTAAATTATTATCTAAGATCTTAAACACGTTATTTCTGTCTAGTCTGTGTTCTCCAATATTTTATTGTTAGCGTTGCTGCACCTATCCGCGTAGCTACCCTCCTCACTGCCGAGTCATCACTTATGACTACCACCCTACCACACCTCTCCTTTAGATCACTTGCTAAAGCTAAGAGTTCTAGGTCTGCCTTAGAGAGTTTGCTGAGTATGTTGAGTTCCTCGGCTAATCGATTGATTCTCTCCCTGTGTGCTCCCCCTGGCTCAAGGATCTCAACCCTCCCAGCCGAGAGAGCTAGCTGAAGGTTCTTAAGGCTTTCCGAATCCTTCACTTCCTGAATTACTTCCTTGACTGTGTAGACGTTTTTAGTTAGGTATAGTTGGTAGCTGGCGAAGAATGCTGCAGCGTCAAGTACGTAAGCCTCATCACAGACATCGCTCGAAGATTCTGACGTAGTAGTCACCTAGGTAGAATCTAGCGAATTTAGCCGGCTTATGATACTCTCTTATAATGACTGAGTCCTTTGGCTTCAGAGCCAAGCTGTAAGACCCGTCAATTATTAAGAGAGCTTCAGGAGAGTCTCTAGCTATAGTAACCCTTATCTCGGAGTCCGGTGGTAGGACCACGGGCCTCGTGCACAGAGTTATCGACGCAAGCGGCGTCACTACTAACGCTCTCATCAACGGGTCTATTACGGGTCCTCCGGCAGCCAGACTATAGGCTGTTGAGCCCACGGGGGTGGCTACTATCACGCCATCACCCACTAACCTCCTGTAAATTTCCTCGTCGTCCTTATGGACGTACAATCTTATTACCTTAGCTCTACCACTCCCTGAACTCACGACAGCTATTTCGTTTAGTGCTGGAGGTGTGATATCCACTCCCTTAACCTCCCCCTTAAGCCTCATATACTCGACTAGCTTGTAATCCCCCGACGCTATCCTTGAGATCATCTCAGAGTACTCGTACGGAGGGACGTCACATAAGAACCCTCTCCTACCATACCTTATCGTTGCCACGGGTACGTCAGCGTCCCTCAGCAAGTGGAGCGTGTTCAAGACAGTTCCGTCACCCCCGATAACCACTATCATATCCACGCTGTCCTTACCTAAGTGGAAGAACTTATCCCACGTTATGAGGTCCTTAGCTCTAGCGTCTAGGAGTGCTGTCAGACCCTTGCTCTCAGCGCTCTTTAACACTAGCTTAGCTAGCTGTAATGCCTCAGGACTATTAAGCTTAGGAACTACGCCTAACCTCACTCACCACACCAAAATAAAAACGCTTAAAAGGTTTATTATGATTGAGTCCTTCATCACATGCGTGGGTGTGGATAATTGAGGCTGCCTTGCGTAAGGGTTTCAGCTAAGGATGTTGAGGAGGTGCTTGAGTTCCTTAAGTCTAGAGGTGCTTACGTGAGGAATTGTAAGGTTAAGAAATTGAGTGATGGGAGTGTTGCCATACCTGTCAAGGAAGACCTAGACATGAGCTTGATTAAGGAACTGCCAGCAGTTCTAGTCAGCGAGTCATGCTACGAAGACTTCGTTTGCGGGACTCTCGGACTCTCATTCAAGGACTTGCTTACCGGGTTGATTCCTGAAGGTGTTCTCAGGAGGATTCCGTCGTCTTACGACGTGATTGGCGACATAGCTGTCATTAACATACCTGAGGACTTGCTAGAGTACGGCAGGCTAATCGGCGAGGCCATCTCTAGAGTGTCACGCAACGTGAGAGCGGTCTACGCGGGTGGCTACGTGAGCGGCGAGTACAGAGTTAGGGAGTTAAAGCACGTGTTCGGGGATCCTGTGAGTAAGACCGTGCATAAGGAATACGGTTTAAGGATTTCCGTTGACGTATTGAGGACGTATTATAACCCCTCACTAGCAGAAGAACACAGGAGAATCGCTGAGTTAGTTAATGACGGCGAGTTAGTTGCTGATCTATTCTGTGGTGTGGGTCCCTTCTCGCTTCACATAGCTTCCTTAAGGAACGCGACCTCCTACGCCGTTGACTTCAACCCTGACGCTATAAAGTGCCTCATAGAATCTATCGAGATGAATAGGAGGAAACTTAAGGGTAAGGCGGTACCCGTCTTAAGTGACGTAAGAGATTTTCTGAGGGTGGTTGGCGACAGCGCTTTCGACAGGATCATCATGAACCTACCTCTTGAGGCTCTTGAGTACGTCCCCTCAGTGAGTAGTAAGCTGCGTGTGGGCGGGGTTATCCACGTATACCTAGTTAGTTACTCTATTGAGGAAGCAAAGCACCTGGTTAATAACGCGGTGGATCCCTCGTTTTTCTCTGTGGTTAGCGTTAAGAGGGTTCTTGATTATGCTCCGAGGAAGTACGTGTTCAGGGCTGACTTGAGGAGGAATGCTTAGTGTTGGTTAGCCGAGCTCAACGCCCTCGTAGTATAGGGACCTCATAGCCACAATCTTAAGGTATTCTTTGGGGAGCACTGGCTTACCCCCCTCGTAAGGGAACGCGTAAGGTAGGAAAATCTCTACGTCGGCGTTTAGTATGTTAAGTCTTATCGTTAACCCGAACCTTAAGTCTAGGTCTTTCAGAGTATAACCCTCAGAAATCTTCTTGAGCACGTAGGCCGCGCCAGCTATCGTTAACTGTTCTCTGCCTAGGTTCCTAGCTAAGGCTCCCGGCAACTTACTAGTTATGAGTTCAAGTGTTCTCCTCTTCGGCGGGTGATCACCCATTATACCACCTATCACGACTACCCTTACCTTGCCGAGATCTTCAGGGCTTAGCTCCTCCTCCGCTACTGGATCAAGTACTAAGACCTTACTTAATGGGATGTCGTTAGCTGCAAGAAACTCTCTAACATTCTTCGGCGTTGCCTCAGCTAGTGACCTTAGTGCTTGAAGCATCTCTTCACACGTCACGTTCGTGAATACTACGCTACCCCTGAATAGGTCGGCGACGAAGCGGTACTCACTGAGAAGCCACGGTGACAGACGCTCCTCCCAGTTATCTACGATGAGTAGCGCCCCTCACCACCTCAATCATAATTATCTTAACTCTAAGATTATTTTTGCATGTTCTTCAACGTTTAAATAATGTGTAGTCTCTTAATTGTCGGTGATTGAGGGTGGTTAAGGTAAGACTGTTTTCACTAATTTTGACGTTTTTGATCTTCACGGCACTTCCTTCTAGTTTCCTGCTTCAATCCTTGAGCGGGTGTGTTGTTAGGGAGGTGAGTATGTACTTGCTTGCTGTGGGGGGTTCCGAAGGCTCCTACCATGGTGTTGCCACGCAACTTAAGGCTAGTTTAATCCCTGGTGACGGATCTGTCTACCTATCTATAGACCCTCTCTCCGAACTCGACACGCAGTCTTCTCTTAAGATAGCCTCCTTAATAGCTGGTTTTATTTCAGGGTTTGATTTCACTAATTACTCTGTTTTAGTAAGGATTCATTCCAGCACCCCGATAGTTGGGGGTCCTTCGGCTGGGGCGGCGCTCACGACCGCGTTACTGGCTTTATTTAGTAACGCCACCATCAACGAATCCGTCGTAATTACCGGCATGATAATGCCGGACACGTTGGTGGGTCCTGTGGGGGGCATTCCGGAGAAGCTTGAGGCAGCCGCCTCTGTTGGCGCTAAGCTCATGATAATACCTGCTGGGCAGAGGTT
>DAIRVF010000129.1:0-3675 GCA_036802965.1 Zestosphaera sp. | reverse complement strand
CGCGGACATAGCTTAAAATACCTAAATATATGCTTTATTTAGTGGTGTGAGATCGTGAGTCAAGTACCTTTAAAGACTGCGAGTATTGAGGAAGGCGTGGTAGTGAACGTACTTAAGGAGAGGTATAACAAGGTTATTAACAGGACCGAGTTATTCGGTGAGGTAATTCACTTAGGTAAGGCTACACCACGTAGGAGTTCTTTAAAGGAGGTGCTTGCAAGACTTTACGGTAAGAGTCCTGAGTATGTGGTGATAAAATATATTAGGAGTGAGTACGGCTCCCACCGGTCTGTTTTCAGGGCTAACATATACGAGGATATTCGGAGACTGAAGTTCTTCGAACCCGACTACTTGATTAAGAGGGGGTAAGTCTTGGCTGAGAGGCACAAGCTATACGAAGTGGATGTTAAGACAGGTAGGATAAGGCTCAAGAATAAGATATGCCCTAAGTGCGGTAGGGTGATGGGGTACTACTCTAACCCTGTTCCTCGATGGTACTGCGGGTATTGTCATCACGTAGAGTACGTGAAATAGATGTAGCGGGAAAGCGTGGACAATGATTATCTTAGGCATAGAGTCCTCCGCGCACACCTTCGGGGTCGGCATAGTTAGGGATGAGCCACCGCATATACTAGCTGACGTCAGGTTTGTGTACAAGCCTAAAACCGGGGGGATACACCCTAAGGAAGCTTCCCAGTACTTCATGAGTAACGCGCCCGAAGCAATTAAGGAAGCCTTAAGTAAGGCCGGGGTTAAGGTAAGCGACTTAGACGGGATCGCGGTCGCTTTAGGTCCTGGAATGGGTCCTTGCCTGAGGGTAGGGGCTACGTTAGCTAGGGCTATGGCTTCATATTATGGCAAGCCTTTAATCCCCGTGAACCACGCCCTCGCGCACATCGAGATAGGTAAGATGCTTTTCTCGTTTAAGAACCCCTTGATAGTCTACCTCTCAGGCGGTAACACGTTAATAGCTTCGTTTTCTGAGGGTAGGTACAGGATTTTCGGGGAGACCCTAGATATTTCATTAGGTAATTTCCTGGACACCCTGGCGCGTGAGTTAGGGATTGCGCCGCCATACGTTGTTTCCGGACTGCACCAGATAGATCGTTGTGCTCAGAACGGGAAGAACTTCATAGAATTACCTTACGTCGTTAAAGGGCAGGACGTGTCGTTCTCAGGACTCTTGACGGCGGCGTTAAAACTATATAAGAACTCTAGAGCGGAGTTAGGCGACATATGTTATAGCGCGCGAGAAATCGCTTACTCAGCCATAATAGAGGTTAGTGAGAGAGCTCTCGCGCACACAGGCAATAAGGAAGTATTAGTTGTTGGAGGGGTTGCTTCAAGCCCTGTCTTGAGGAGTAAGTTCGAGGTGATGAGCAGGCTGAGGAGGGTTGAACTAGGTATAGTACCGCCTCAGTACGCGGTAGATAACGGGGTCATGATAGCGTGGACTGGCTTACTACTCTTAAAACACGGTGTGCATGTAAGACCTGAGGAGGCTTACGTGAGGCAGAGGTGGAAGCTTGATCAAGTCGACGTGCCCTGGCTCGCCAGAACTAATAGCTCTGGGGGCTGAGGCTGTCTTAGTCAAGGCATGCTATGAGGGCATGCCCTCAATGTATAAGGTCAGGGTTAGGAAGCCCTACAGGGACCACGGCCTTGACACCATGTTAATCAGGAGCCGGAGTGAGACAGAAGCGAAGATACTGGCGGAATTAAGGCTGAAAGGCCTTAACGTCCCAGCACTCTACTACGTTGACTTAAGCGAGGGTTTGATAATTATGGAGTTTGTTGAAGGACCTTTGCTGAGGGACTTAATATACAGGGGATCGGAGAAAATAATTAAGTATCTTGAAGAACTGGGTGAGTTAGTGGCTGGCATGCACGACGCCGGCATAGTCCACGGGGACATAACCACCTCTAACGTTATAATCGGGGTTGATGGGGTCTACCTAATAGACTTTGGCTTAGCGAAATATTCTAGGAGATTGGAAGACCTAGCTACGGACATCCACTTATTTATAAGGTCTGTGGAGAGCACGCACTATAGCTCGAAGGAAGCTTTGCTGAGACATTTCATGAGGGGTTACGCTAAGGTTAAGGGGAAGGACTTCACCGATTCACTGCTAATAAAGGTGAAGGAGATAAGAATGCGAGGTAGGTACGTTGAGGAGAGGAGAGTGCGGAGAGGTATTTAAGATTTTCTTAGTTTCCAGGAATGAAGGCAAGATTAAGGAATTCAAGGATTTAGGGCTTAGTGAGTGCGTGGATGTAGTCCCTGTAAGCCTAGATAAAGTTGAGATACAGTCCGATGATCTAGCGCTTATAGCTCTCTACAGTGCCGTCCAAGCCTCCCTATACTTGAGAGACTTCTTCTTCGTTGAGGATGCAGGACTCTACATAACCTCTTTAAAAGGGTTTCCAGGACCTTACAGTAGCTACGTCTACAAGACCATAGGGGTTGATGGGGTCTTGAAGCTCCTGTCAGGCGTTGTTGACAGGACTGCTTACTTCGAATCGGTCATAGTCTTACACTGTCCACGTCAAGGCTTTAAAGTCTTTAAGGGTTCAGTGCGGGGTACTATATCCTTTGAGGCTAGGGGGTCGAGCGGGTTCGGGTTTGACCCGATCTTCATACCGGAAGGGCATACTAGGACATTCGCTGAAATGGATCTCGAAACCAAGAACTCGCTGTCTCACAGAGCCAGAGCTTTCAGAGCTATGGTTAGCTGGTTGAGAACTGCTTATAAATCCCAAGTACAGGAAATTTAGTAGGTGCTGGAATGAGGAAGGGGAAAGAGAAGGGTAAGTCGCACTCGACAAGGCCTCCCACGTTAGTGCCTCCTAAGTGGCTGCAGTACACTCCTGAGGAGATAGAATCCATAATCATTGAATTAGCTAAGAAAGGTTATCCCCCGTCGATGATTGGGGTCATACTGAGGGATCAGTACGGGGTCCCACTAACTAAGGCTGTCCTAAACACTAAGGTCACTGAAATACTGAGGAAATATAATTTGGCTCCCGTAATACCTGAAGACCTGTACAACCTGATGAAGAAAGCAGTCAACTTACGAAGACACTTAAGCGAGCACCCGAAAGATAAGCACTCACTAAGGGGTTTAATAAGTGTTGAGTCTAAGATACACAGGTTAGTTAAGTATTACAAGAGGATCGGCAAGTTACCGCAGGACTGGAAGTACGACCCAGAAGAGGCTAAAATACTCGTTCAGAGACCTCTTATCCCCTACAGTGAGAGCAAGTAGCTGGAAATCCCATCTGACCTCCTCCCCGCCCTGAAGGGCGAGGCTTTCAGTTGTAAGAAATTTATTTAAAGATTCAACGGAATGTTAGTCGGGTGTGTTTTTGGTTCAGAATAGTAAGAGCGTTACCGACGTCGACGCGTTTCACGAGCTTCTGGAAGACGTTAAGAAGAATAGGAAGTTAGTCAAGATAATAGCTTGTTTCGACGTGGAATCTCTTGCGGCTGGAGGGTTATTGTTTAAGGTTCTTAAATCTATGGAACTAGACACTGAGATATTACCGGATTACGTGCCGTCAATTACAGAATTAAACGTCAGGGTCTTAGGTATCAACATACCTCACACCGAGTGCGACACATGCATAATTTTTCAGACATCGAGTGAGGCGCAGGTAACGCGTCTGAGGAATAAC
>DAIRVF010000128.1:0-3676 GCA_036802965.1 Zestosphaera sp. | reverse complement strand
ATATAGTATGAAAGGAACGCCCTCCATGGGTAAGCGAAGCAAGGGGAAAACACACATAAGGTGTAGGAGGTGCGGCAGGCACTCCTACAACGTGGCTAAAGGATATTGCGCCGCATGCGGTTTCGGCGCCTCAAAACGCATAAGAAGATATTCTTGGGCGAACAAGAAAGTCAATAGAGTCAGGGTTAAGTAAAGACTTAATAATTGAATAGTAAATATTGAAGTTAGACTCTGATTTAAAGAGGTGCATACAGGTAATATGGGGCTCAAGAAGCTAGTCTTAGATGTACTTAAGCCAATAAGGGAGCCAACCCTGGTCACGCTAGCTAAGAACCTCTCTAAAGTCAGCGGCGTTAGGGAGGTATCCATAGTTGTTAGTGAGATGGACGTGGAGACAGTAACCTTAGTTGTAACTATTAACGGCGATGACATAGATTACGAGGAAGTGGAGAGCACTTTGAGGGAATTAGGTGTCGCACTCCACAGCGTGGATGAGATAGTGTTCGAATCTGAAGTTACTGAAGAATCTGAGGAAGTAGGGGAAGGATGAAAACTAGTGGCTCGTCGTGATATTGAAGTATGGATACCTCGTTAATACTCTTAATCGCCGCTACTCAGTGGATCGCGTTACTCCTAACTAAATACGGTATCTCAGGTATTCCCGTGTACGTCCTGTTAGGCGCTCTCTACGCTAGCTTCTCAAACACAAGACAGGTAAGCACCCCCATACTAAGTCTAGCTCTGCTTTTCTTGTTTTTCTATGCAGGAATTAACGTTGACTTAGATTCCGTTAGGAGGAGGTTGAGAGAAGCACTTACCCTAACATTACTTAATGTCTCGTTAACTACCGTGTTAGTGGCTTCCCTGCTCGTGTGTCTAGGTACTGACTTAGTAGCTTCCTTAATAGTTGGTGTAGCATTAGCTAATACAGCTACCGAGATCGCTATAGTAGTACTCCAAGAATCTAAAGTTGATTTATTGACCTTGAGAAACCTAGTTATAGCTGCTTCCTTCATGGACGACTTACTGCTAGTATTTCTAGCAGCTCTGATTCAGAGCGCTGTCTTTGAGGAGCCGATAATCGTTAGTGCGGGTCTCGTATTACTTAACGTTGTTTTTCTTGCAGTGCCGCTCATGATGTCATCTACCACCTTTAAGTCTGTGAGCAGGATGTCTTGGGATGAGTTCGTTCTTTTCGCATCAGCACTAATGTTTACCTTAAGTTTCGCGGCACGCTCGCTAGGTGTTTCCGAATATATGGGTGTTTACGTAGCGGGGTTGACCCTGAGTATTCTTAAATTGAGGAGAGACCCAACACTAAGTTACTCAACTAAACTTTTTAATTTGTTAGAGCACATAACCACCTACATGAGGTTCTTCGTGTACCCTCTCTTCTTCGTTATCTTAGGAACGCTCTCAAGTATTACCGCGTTTCTTGACGTCACAGCACTGGAATTATTGCTTGCCGCCTTCTTAGGTAAGTTCCTCGGCTTCTTTATTTACGCGCGTGTATTCGGTAGATTCAGTTTAGGTGAATGTGTTCTAGGAGGGTTAATAATGAATTCTAGAGGGTCTATCGAAGTCAGCGCTTGTTCTGACAGCATACGTTAACGGATTGTTGAGTGCGGGTCTTTTTCAAGGTATTGTAGTCGTGGTGGTATTATCCTCCATTATTGTGCCTTTCATAATTAGGGTCATAATTAACGAGGGATTCATTTATTAATTACGCTTATTAACTTGTATTGGTCACTATTTGGGGGACCACTACTTCCTATGGAGTGAGTAGAGTTGGGTAGCGGTGTGAGAGATATAGTGACTGAGACTTTGGTTAAGTCTGAGAAGACTGTTTTCATGAATAGAGAGGTTCTTAGATCTGATTACGTGCCGGAGTACTTGCCGCACAGGGAGGAGCAGATAAGGAAGTTGACTGAGGTACTCTCGCCTCTGCTAAGGGGTGAGAGGCCTAGTAACGTATTTATTTACGGTTTGACAGGGACTGGTAAGACGGCCGTGGTTAAGTATGTTTTGAAGAGGATCGGTGACTACGCTAGGAAGACAGGCAACGATAAGTTTGTTCCGGTCTACATAAACTGTAGGCACGAGAACACGACGTACAGGGTTCTATCAACGCTTGTTGAGTCTTTGGGTGGTAAGGTTCCCTTCACAGGACTTTCTACAGCGGAGGTCTTCCGTAGGTTGAAGGTCAAGATAGGTTCGGCTGGTAAGATAGTGGTTATAGTTCTCGACGAGGTGGACGCGTTAGTTAAGAGGGTTGGTGACGAAATTCTCTATAGGCTGACCAGGATTAACGAGGAACTTGAGAGGGGGAGGGTTTCCGTAATCGGGATAACTAATGATGTTCGCTTCAGAGATAACCTCGACCCTCGAGTTAGGTCTAGCCTGAGCGAGGAGGAAATACTGTTTCCTCCCTACGACGCGATACAGCTCTCAGATATATTGAGGGACAGGGCTTCGAAAGCGTTTAAGCAAGGCGTCGTTACTGAGGGGGTGATTGAGTACTGTGCTTCTATCGCTGCTAAGGAACACGGGGATGCTAGGAGAGCTCTCGACTTACTCAGGATAGCCGGTGAGGTAGCTGAGAGGTTGGGTGAGGACCAAGTTAGGATAGAGCACGTCAAGATAGCTAGGGAGGAATTAGAGAACGACATGGTTTCAGCTGTGGTTCAGACACTACCACAACACAGTAAGCTAGTCCTACTAGCTACTGCCCTAGCAGGAGGGAGGTTCAGCAGTACTGGGGACTTGTACGTGAAGTATCGTGAAATAGCTAAGTCGTTTGGGCTTGAACCAGTAACACAGCGTAGGGTCTCGGACATAGTGAGTGAGCTAGAGATGGCGGGCCTGGTCATAGCTAAAGTGGTTAACAGGGGTAGGTACGGGAAAACTAAGGAGATAGAGTTAGCCGTTGACCGCAACATAATACTTAAGGCATTGAAAGAAGACGCGAAAGCGTTAAGCAAGTAACCCTCTTTAACTAGTTGATTAAGCGATGAGCGACCCACTAACTATCGGGGTAGATGACGGCTACTTCACCCAAGAATTTAAGGAATTAAGACTTAAGACCCTCTTAGTAGGCGTTTTATGCTTGGGTAAAAAGCCGGAAAATATAAGAATAACTACCGTAGTTGTGGACGGCTCTGACGGAACCTCCAGAACTCTGGAAATCATTAACGATTTAAGGAGAGGCTCCGCCACCGACATTAGCGCCGTCTTCCTAGACGGCGTTACGATAGCGGGCTTCAACTTCGTGGATCCGGAAGAAATTAACGTACGGACAGGGATTCCAGTGGTGGTGCTGCTTAAGACTAAGCTGAAGTTAGATAGGGTGAGGGCAGCCCTAATAAAGCACTTCACTGATTGGAGAGAAAGGTATGATGTCATAGAACGTAATTATAGGAGGGCGCAGGAAGTGGTGACGCGTAAGAAGAATTTAAGAGTTTCTCTTTACGGGTTAGGCTTAAGCGAGGTATCCAAGCTGATTTCATCTCTTCAACATGTTTCCACGATACCGGAGCCTCTCAGATTAGCGGACTTGATTGCTTCGGAATTAACTAGGAGTACGTGCCTCCTCAATATTTTGAGGTCTGACTAAATTATGTATATAATGTTCATATATAATGTTTATTCACTTGGTTTAGTTAGAGAATCCTTATCC
>DAIRVF010000127.1:0-3707 GCA_036802965.1 Zestosphaera sp. | reverse complement strand
TAATACACGCGTGGCTAGACCCTAGGGTGAGGCTCTGATGTCTGAGTTCAGGCTCTACCTAAACTTAATAAGGAAAAACCCCGTCTACCTAACGGGTCTGATAATAGTTTCCTTATTTGTGGTAATAGGTTTAATAGCGCCCTACATACTTACGAGACCCGGGGATGCTTGGGGTATCACATATAATGTTAGCAAAAGACTTATGCCACCCTCACCAGAGCATCCTTTCGGGACAGACGAGTATGGTAGAGACTTATTCAACCGAGTATTGTTGGGTACTAGATTCTCTCTTATGATAGGTGTTGGTGTGGTGGCCTTATCCCTAGCTATAGGGATCCCGGTAGGCCTCGTGGCGGGTTATGTTGGGGGTAGGGTAGGCACTGCATTAATGCGCGTCACAGACATGTTCTTAGCTTTCCCTCCACTCTTACTAGCCATAGCGCTAGCCGCCACCTTCGGTAGAGGGCTTTTTAACACCATCTTAGCTCTCTCACTGTCTTGGTGGCCCTGGTACTCGAGACTAGTTTACCTGCAAGTAAGTAGCGTCAGAAACTTACCGTACGTTGACGCGGCTAGGGTAATCGGTATTAGTGAGGTGAGGATCATGTTCAGGCACGTACTACCTAATTCTCTCACGCCAGTCATAACTCAGGCAACCCTAGACACAGGGTCGGCCATACTCGAAGCATCAGCCCTAAGCTTCTTAGGTGTTGGGGTACCGCCGCCAACGCCTGAGTGGGGGCTTTTAGTGAGTAGTGGTTGGCACCTAATCAGTAAGGCTTGGTGGATATCTTTCTTCCCCGGATTAGCGATAATTGTAACTGTTTTGGGCTTTAACTTGCTAGGTGATGCTGTGAAAGAATTGATGGATCCGCGGCTAAGAAACTTACTGAGTATGAGGAGGGTGTGAGCTTGGGTGAGGGGAAACTACTTAAAGTAAGCAACCTATCAGTGCATTACCATACCGTTGAGGGGGTTGTCAAGGCTTTGAGGGATGTGAGCTTAGAGGTTGATGCTGGTGATTCCCTCTGCGTCGTGGGTGAGTCCGGGTCCGGCAAATCAACGCTTGGCTTAGCTATATCGCTATCACTACCTAAGAACGCGGTTGTGGCTAGCGGCACCATACTCTATAAAGGGAAAGACCTACTTAAGCTAACACCCGCAGAAGCCAGAAAGTATAGGGGCAGGGAGATCTCAATGATATTTCAAGACCCCGCAACCACTTTCAACCCTCTCTTCACTGTCGGCGAACACCTCACTGATATATTGAGGTATCACTTCAGCATGGGTAAAGAAGAGGCTGTTAGCAGGGCCGTAGAGTTATTGAAGATGGTTCAGTTACCGGATCAGCTTAGGATACTCCGTGCCTACCCACACGAATTGTCTGGCGGGATGCTTCAGAGAGTAGCTATAGCAGCAGCTCTCTCAACGAACCCGAAAATACTGATCGCTGACGAGCCGACGACAATGCTTGACGTGACTACGCAGGCGCAAATACTTAACCTAATAAACTCTCTTAAGCGCGAGCTAAACTTAACGTTAATTCTCATAACACATAATTTAGGGATAGCTAGTGAGGTCTGTAGCAGGACGGCAGTGATGTATGCTGGTTTTCTGGTTGAGGAAGGTCTTACGGAGGAAGTCATTCTGGACCCCCTACACCCTTACACGGCGAAATTAGTTAAGGCCGTCCCTACAATAACTAAGACTCAAGGTAAGCTGAGTTACATACCTGGCACGTTACCCGACTTAAGGAATCCCCCAGTTGGATGTCCCTTCGTCGATAGGTGTGAATCTGCTTTACCTAAGTGCAGGACCTCATTACCGAATTACTCTTACGTAGGTGACGGGAGGCGGGTAGCTTGCTTCTTATACGGTGGTGAGGAGGTTTGAAGACGTTACTTAAAGTCCATGAGCTTACTAAGTACTTCCCGATAAAGACAGGTCTTTTCGGGAGGGTAGTAGGTTACGTGAGAGCTGTTGACGGGGTGTCTTTCGAGGTCCCTGAAGGAACTGTTTTTGCGTTAGTGGGTGAGTCAGGTTCGGGCAAGACTACCACACTCAGGTGCATACTGAAGCTTACTGAGCCGACGTCCGGCGAGATACTTATTGATGACAGAAACATAACTCGGCTTAAGGGTGGAGATCTTAAGTGGTTTAGGAGGAACGTTCAAGCAGTTTTTCAGAATCCGTATCTTTCCCTCAACCCCAGGATGAGGGTTAAAGACTTAGTGGCTGAGCCTCTGGCAACGCATACCGACATGAGTAAGGAGGAGATACGTAGGAAAGTAGCTGAGGTCTTAGCTTTAGTAGGGCTTCCGGAAGCGGTGGCTAACCAATACCCGCCGAGCCTGAGTGGTGGTCAAGCTCAGAGGGTAGCCATAGCTAGAGCTTTAAGCATAGAACCCAAACTACTCTTGCTAGACGAGCCTACGTCAGCCCTCGACGTCTCTGTTCAGGCTCAGATACTGAACCTCTTAGTAGAGCTTAAAGAAAAACTCAGGCTTACCTACCTGCTAGTAACACACGATCTCTCTGTAGTCAAGTATATGAGTGATTACGTAGCGGTGATGTACTTAGGTAAGATAATGGAGGTAGGGACTGCAGACGAGATATTCAACGAGCCTAGACACCCCTACACACTCGCACTACTCTCCTCGGTGCCTGAACTCAACCCATACGTTAGGAAACAAAGGAAGAGGGTATTGCTGTCCGGGGAACCCCCAAGTCCTACGAAACCTCCCAGCGGGTGTAGATTAAGTAATAGGTGCCCGTACGCAACAATAGAATGCATGACTAAAGAACCTGAGCTAGCGAAGTTAACGGAAACTCATTACGTGAGATGTGTGCGTCAGGAAAGCCTAAGTTCCTTAATCAACGCATGAGACCTGCCCGAACTTTCATGTTTAACTAGACTTTCTCACATTCTTGATGAGAACCTGCTTACGACTTAGGGTAGGTTAGATGGTTTTTAAGGTAGCTCGGTTAGAAGTAGTAGATATGTTTAGGTGATTTAAGTGGGTTTATTGAGTGAGGTTTTAGGAGCTGAGAATAGGATCAGGAAGTACGTTAGGGAAACGCCGTTAGAGTACTCGATTCCGTTAAGCAAGCTAGGTGGTGCGCAAGTCTACCTCAAGCTTGAGAATCTTCAGGTTAGCGGGTCCTTCAAGATTAGGGGAGTTCTGAATAAGTTGTTATCTCATGATAACCCAAGAGATCTTTTCGTTACTGCTTCTAGCGGTAATCACGGGATCGCTTTTGCTTACGCTATTAAGATGCTTGGTTTGAACGGTGTTGTTTTCCTTCCTGAGAACGCGTCGCCAGCCAAGATTCAAGACATAATGCAGTATGAGATCGACATGAGGTTCTTCGGTAAAGATACTGTTGAGACGGAGGCTCACGCAAGAAGGTTCGCTAACGCTAACAACGCGGTCTACATCTCACCATACAATGACATCAAGGTGATTGCCGGTCAAGGAACTATAGGTCTGGAATTACATAAGCAACTCAGAGACTTAGACACTGTGGTGGTGCCGGTGGGTGGTGGAGGACTCATCTCAGGTATTGCCGCGTACCTAAAGGAGGTAGTCCCCGAGATAAGGGTAGTTGGTGTTCAGCCGGAAAACTCCGCGGTTATGTATCACTCGCTGAAGTCTGGCAGGATACTCGCTATGGAGTCAAAACCCACGCTAGCTGACGCGGTCGCT
>DAIRVF010000126.1:0-3709 GCA_036802965.1 Zestosphaera sp. | reverse complement strand
TGACTGGTGTTAGCTGGGCGAAATATGATGACGAGATATCACTAGCTCACGCGATGTCGGGACCCGACAATAATGCATGGCTAATTTTATTGAGGAGGTGGGCTTAATGAAGCACTCAATATCTATCTTCTGGCGCTTGAAAGACAATCACTACAAGATATACGTAACTAAGTGTAGGGACTGCGGTAAAGCTGCGTCACTTAAACGCCTTAAATGCCCTTACTGCGGGTCGCGAAACGTGGAGTACGTTGAGTCTAGAGGGTTTGGTGAGTTAATTAATTACACGGTATCTTACTACAGGACGGAAGGCAGCGAACAATACTTACCTAGGGTTGTAGGTCTCGTAAAACTTGATGAGGGCCCGATAATAGTTGGAGAGATTGTTGATGTAGACTTCAACGAACTCTCTATTGGCACCCGCGTTGAAGCTGTTTTAAGGAAGTATTCTAGTGAGGATCCTAACGGATTAATATACTACGGTCTGAAGTTTATACCTGTAATAAAGAAATAACACGTGAACAAAACATGAAGTAAAGTTTAAAAACATCAAATAAGTATTTTATAGGGATTTAACACGGTCGACTATTTGAAATTGCTTGCTAAAAGATCAGAGCTATTTAAAGCTTCAGATGTTAGGGAGTTGCTGAAGCTTACTGAAGGCAGGAAAATAATAAGTTTAGCTGGTGGCATGCCGGACCCGGAAACCTTCCCTAAGAAAGAGTTAGCTGAGATAGCTAGAGAGGTAATTGGTGAACGAGGTGACGCGTCACTCCAGTACGCACCTACTGTCGGAGTAAGTGAGTTTAGGAAAGAGTTAATGAGTTTCCTTCAGAGGAAAGACGTTAGGGTTAGGAGTGATGACTCAGTAATAGTTACTACAGGCTCTCAGCAAGCTCTAGATTTAATAAGTAGGGTGTTCATAGAGCGTGAGGACGTAATAGTTGTTGAGTTACCTACTTACTTGGCTGCACTTAACGCTTTCACATTATCTCACCCGCAGATAATCGGGGTGCCTGTTGACGAGAATGGTATGAGGGTTGACATCCTGGAGAAGGAACTTAAGAGGATATATGGTGAGGGGAGGAGCGTGAAGTTTATTTACACGATACCGGTAGCTCATAACCCTGCAGGAGTCACCCTCAGTATCGAGAGGAAGAAGTATCTCTTGGAGCTTGCGTCAAGGTATGATGTAGTCATCATTGAAGACGACCCATACTCGTACTTCGTTTACGAGAGTGGTGTAGACGTGACTCCTCTTAAAACCCTAGATGATGAGGGTAGGGTGATCTACTTAGGCACTCTAAGTAAGATACTCTCACCAGGACTTAGAATTGGTTGGGTTTTGGGTAATCACTACGTCATTGACGTGCTTGAGAGAGCTAAGCAGACAGCAGACCTGCACACACCCACCTTAACGCAATACATAGCACTTGAGTCAATAAGGCGGGGATTAGTAGATAAGACTATAGAGAAAGCTAAGCAAGTCTATAAAATCAAGAGAGACGTAATGCTTGACGCGTTAGCTGATTACATGCCTGAGAAAACTTGGTGGCCTAGACCTGTCGGCGGATTATTCGTCATGGTGTTCCTCCCATCACTTGACGTAGACACCAGGAAGATGCTTCCTGAAGCGCTGGCTAGAGGCGTAGCTTACGTACCTGGAGCTTCATTCTTCGCCAACGGCGGCGGCTGGAACTCAATGAGGCTCAACTTCAGCTTCCCACCACCCGATAAAATAGCTGAAGGAATCAAAATCTTAGGGAGCCTAGCTAAAGAGAAGATTAAGGAGCCTGAAGGGCCAATAACGCCGGAAAGCTTCTACACAATGTGATAAATCCTTAAACAAGCTAAGCTCTCAACTAAGGTGTCCGTAGTCTGGGACGAGATAACTATTCAAAGTTTATTATTACTCTTTCAAATAAGCTTAATGCCTCAACCGCTTGACTTAACTCACTCACCGTCTTAACCTGAGATTCTAATATATGCGGACTCACCCTTCCTAGGTATCTCATCGAATACTTGGGCTTGAAGGCTTTAGGCCTTGCTAACTTAATCTTAGAAGGAATTCCACGATAGTGTAAACTCAACGTGAAGACTCCCGGGGCTATGTAAACCCACGCATTCTCTCTCAACATGTTCTTAAGATCTATGTCGGCTTCTTCTGTTAGGATTAGTAGATCCGCCCTCTCTTTCAAGTCTTCTAAACTCCTCCTCAGTGGAAGTCCTAGGTCTCTCAAACTCTTGAGGTAGTCAGTTTTCGAGCACAACACCTCCATGTTTCTGTAGTTCCTAGCAACTAGACTTAGTATGTACGCTGCAAGCCCGCACCCCACTATAAGTCCCCTCTCGGAGATCTCCATTAATTTAACGAGTTCGTGAATGTACCCAAATTCTACGTGTAGGAGCGAGATCCTCTCAAGTTCAGCCCCTCTAAGGCTTACCAAGGCTTCTCTAGGTATGACTGCGTATTCAGATGCTAGACCGTCTATGTCGAGTCCTAAGATCCCGTAAGCTGTGTAAGGCTTTACGCAGAATACCTCACCAGGCATTACCTCAGCTCCTACCCCAGGTTCTATGACTCTTACTAAGCCAAAACCGCCTAGAGTCCTACCCGGCACTGTATTCTTAAAGACGTTCTCGTTCTTATGTGGGGAGTAGATAAGGACGCTTAAGACCTTAGCTAAGACGTGTTTAGGAGGTATCGGAGGTATGGCAGTCTCTTCCAGAGCTACCCCGCCCTCATACCACTTAATGCTCTTCAGAGCGCCCACCTTATGAGTTTAACTTTTAGGTTTTTAAAGAATTATTTAATAAAGAATTTAGGTGGGGAGTACTGCTCTTCAAAAGAAAGATATCGTTAGCTAAGATTTTCAACCATATTCACTCACTCGACGAGAAAGAACTCACTGAGTTAGTGAAGCAGGGAATAAGCGAGTTACGTGATTCCAGGAAGACAACCAAGTTTTTCTTCGTGATCAGCTTAATACTTGAAGACAACGTTTCAGGTCATAGTAAGTTAGCACGAATACTGAAGGAAGTATGTAAGACAGAGTGCTACAACGTTGACTGGGTTAAGTACCTCAATTATTTTAAACCTACCTTCACTCCAATAACGCTCATAAGAAACTTGATTAACACGTCGTTAGACGCAGTTTCTGAGAACCTGCTTATTGAATTAGTTAAAGGTCTTGAGTGTGACGAGCTCCAGACATTAAAGAACGAGAATTACTTAAGTATGTGGCCCTCGTTAATTAAGCATTACATAAAAGCGGTGCTTGACATACGTAGATGTGAATCGCTGTTTCCTGAAACGCTAGCTCTACTTAACGACGCAATACTCCATGATTTAATCAAGTATGAAGACGTGCTGGAAATACTTAGGAATCACAACTTAAGGTTAGTCATCAAGAGGAAAGGAAATATATACAGTGGCATAGAGATATACTACGATAACATCAAGATAGATGTCTCAGGCTTCAACGTGTTAGGTTTCCTGAAATTCTACCAACGCTTGACGACGACGCAAACAAAGCAATAATTAAGGACTTGAGAAGCGTCAAACAGAAAGCAGGGCCTCACTCTACCTTTATCTCGTACTCTCCGGTACTCCCCCTCATTTTCTTGAACTCTATCTCCAGTATACCGTTCTTGTAGTTTGCTTTAGCGCTTTTCACGTCTACCTCGTCAGGTAGTGTGAGTCTCTTAAAGT
>DAIRVF010000125.1:0-3866 GCA_036802965.1 Zestosphaera sp. | reverse complement strand
ATGTTATTATTTCTTCCGCGGTTCCGTTATTTGATTCTAAGACTATTGTTTCTAGGTCTTTGCCGTAGGTCATCCTAGACATTAGGTTGAGTACTGGTAGTAGTCCTGGAGCTACTCTCCTTAATTCTCTTAAGTTTATTTTATGACCTACCACTATCTCATCCCCAAATATAGTCTTGTTTTTGTTCTATTGTAGATTACTGTAAATGAGTTTACTTAGTGGTTTGTAGTAAGGTTTATAAAGGTTTTTGTGTGTCTGGTTTTGTATAATTTTGATTACCTATCGTCAGGAACCCTCCTCAAAACCATGAAAGTCTCCGTCGACTCTATTTCCTCGATTGATGGCAGGTATTTTAGTAGGTATCTTGATAATTCTTCCCAGCTCCTTATCCACACCCTCAGTATTATGTCGTAAGCTCCGGTAACTATGGCTGCTTCTTCTATCCTGGGTAGATCATTACTATTCCTGGACTCGTTAACTAGTTTCTTAGCTAGTTCGTATTGGTCTAGCTTGCCTGTAAGACCTTTCCTCACTTTCACGGCTACGTACGCGTAGTAGTTGTAGCCTAGGACGTCGGGTTTTACCGTGATGGTGTATGATCTTATGATGCCTGCTTCCTCAAGCTTCTTAATCCTCTGAACTATAGTGGTCCTAGGTCTCCCAAGCCTCTTAGCTATCTCACTAGACTTCAGCCTAGCGTTCTTAATTAGGAGATCTATTATCTGTATATCCAGGTAATCCAGACTCACCCTACTCTTCCTACTCCTCATGGCGCGTTAACTACCCCGGGAGGTTTAGGGAACGGCACCGCCTCCCATATATATTTAAGGTTAAGTAAATATCTAGTATATCTCTCAACCCCCAACCCGAACCCGGCCGTGGGAGCTATCCCGAACCTGAGAGCTTCTAAAAACCATGAGTACTTGCTTAAGTCCTCGCCTAACTCCTTAAGTCTTTCAACTACTCGCTCATACCTATACTCCCTCACACCACCGTCAATCAACTCCCCATAACCTCCCGGCATTATCAAGTTGAAGTCTTGGTTCTTCCCAGGCTCTTCCTCGTCAGGCATGTAGTAGAAGCCTCTGCCGGAGGTGGGGAACTTCACCAGCCAGAAAGGCTTCCCCAACCTAACGCTAAGTAACTCCTCAGCTTCCTGAGGCAACTCCCTAGAATCACTAACTTCCAGACCCATACCCCTAACAATGTTCAGGGCCTCATTAAACGTTATCCTCTCGTAGGGAGGCTTAAAACACTTAAGTCCCGGATTAAATTCCTCGATAATCTCCCTAGCACCCTCAGAAACTTCTAAGCATGACTCGTAAACAAGCTTCTCACCAAGACTGATGACCTCGCTCATTGAAGCACCAGCCCACTCCAGATCCAGCTGAGTGAACTCCGTCAAGTGCCTGCCGGTCCTGACGTTCTCTGCAGGCTCCTCCCTAACGTTTCTAGCCACGAAATACATCTTACCGAGAGCTGTGGCAGCTAACTGCTTATACATTATGGTGCTCGAACACAGCTCGTACCTAGACCCATAAACACTCACAGCAACCTTCTTAGCACCCCTCAACCCAGGATCGCTCGCTAGGTTAAGAACGGGGGGTAAGAGCTCTACAAAACCCTCAGAATCCAGTATACCCCTCAAGCTCTTCAAGAGTGTGTGCTGAAACCTCAAAACCTTAGAATACCTCGGAAACCTCAACCACAACCAAGAATACCTAGCGAATAACTCAGGTCTTGAAGCATCAACCCGAAAACCCTCAAGGGAAACACCGCCAACACCAACAACCCCTAAAACCTTAGCATCGGAGCCGTCAACAAGCAACTTAAGGAATACCTCACGACCAGACCTAATAACACTCAGTAACTCCTCACCACACAGAGAATCACCTAACACAACATCCCTCAAGAAACCGCCAACACTAACCCTAACCAAGCAACCACCAACTAAATCAACAACCCTCCCAACCACCACACTCAATCAACACACCGACCCGTAATGAGGGTCCTAAGAATATAAGCGTTAAAGTTGAAACGACAAGCAATCAATTATGTTGTAAACCAAAATAACCAAATATGAATAGATATAAAATACTTAAGCTAAATATCTCAATCTATAACGGACGTAATGACATATACGACCAGCAACTCAAGACTAGAAAGCCGAGGGATCTAGAACTACACGTGAAGAACGACAACTGAACTAACAGAACTACTTAAATTTAAATATCTTAGTTCTAAACAGATTAGTGGGTTTAGGCGCCGCCGTAGCTCAGCCTGGTGGAGCGCTGCCCTGGTAAGGCAGAGGTCCCGGGTTCAAATCCCGGCGGCGGCTCTCTACGTTTGCTCCTGGATACATGTTCTCTGGGAGTGTAAAGTATAATAAGGTTATTAGATGATGTTATTGGGGGTTCGCGATGGAGGAGGTAAGTGTTGAGAGGAGAGGTAACGTCTACTTAATCAGGTTTGATGACGGTTCTAAAGCGTGGCTTTCCTTCAGGGAGGATAATGGCAAGCTATACTTACTTGAGACTTACACTCCTGAACAACATAGGGGGAAAGGCTACGGAGCTAAGTTAGTTGAGGCAGCGATTAAAGACGCTGAGGCAAGGGGTCTTAAGATTGTTCCAGTATGTAGTTACTCTGTCTACTACTTCCTGAGGAATAAGGAAGCTAGGAAAGTGCTTTCTGAGGAATACGCTAGGATGAGTGATTCAGAACTAGAAGAATACTTTAAGAAGAGGGTAGATGAGGAGAAGAGGAAACACTGAGTATAGGAACCTAACTCACTGATTAATGTGATCTAAACCAGAGATCCAGAAACCTCTTAAGTCGTAGAAGGTGTGGTGAGTTATCTCAACATACCCGCTAACACCGATCTCCTTCAAACCGTTGATGACTACCGGCTTATAATTAACGGTCCTACCTATTGAAGACCCTCTGAAAGACCTTCTCGACACGATGACCCAAGCTCTTGAACCCACGTACGCGGAATTCAGGACTGAACCTATCCTCTCCACAACCTTGCCTAACTCAGTACTTCGACGCTTCTTAACCGCGTCAGAGATTTGCTTCATGGAGGCCGCCTCGGTTCTGGGCCTTATCGTGTACTGAGCTATGTGCACCTTATCAGGAATTAACTCCTCAAGAGCTCTAACAGTTAACTCAAAATCTTCATCATCCTCACCCGGATGCCCCACTATCACGTCCGTGGCTAGCTGAACCTCAGGTATCTTCCTCCTAATCTCAGAAACCAGTGACTTGAAGTCGTCGTACGTGTACCTCCTTCTCATGAGCTTCAAGACTTTATCACTACCTGACTGTAGAGGTAGGTGCACGTACTTGAAGATGTTGGGGCGTTTCATGACGTCTAAGAACTCATCAAGTATTGGGATCAGGTTATCCGGGTTAGCCATCCCAACCCTCAACATGTAATTACCCCTCACCTCCTCAGTTATTGTTTTGAGGAGGTCGTGGAGTCTGATACCGCCTAAGTCCACCCCGTAAGCCGCGGTATCTTGAGCAGTGAGGTCTATCTCTAGAACACCCTTACTGATCGCTTCCCTAACCGCTCTAACCACTAACCCCGGCTTATAAGACCTTAACCTACGCCTAGCTATCTTAGTTATGCAGAAAGAGCAATTCCCTAAACACCCCTCAGCTATCGGCACCGCCGCTACGTAACCCTCTACTAGCGGGCAGAGGAACGCGGTGTTTCTCTCACCGCTCAGTAGAACGGATCTCCCAGGACTCTCCACGACCTCGTGGATTCGCGTGACGTTCTGCGGGGACAATAAGGAAGCCTCCGGGACCACCTTAGCTACCGTGTAGGGTTGTGCAGCCGCCATACAACCCGCGACAA
>DAIRVF010000124.1:0-3925 GCA_036802965.1 Zestosphaera sp. | reverse complement strand
TTACTTACTAACGCGTTATTACATACTAGAGCGACTGTCTCGGCTGCCCAGGGCAATCCCCATATCTTGTTATCGTAAGACGCCGCCTTGAGTGCGGAGCTGACGTACTGATTCAATATATCACTAGTTAAGTACTGATCTAAGGGAACGATCATGTTAGCGTCAGCAAACCCTCCGGTCCAGTCATGCGCCCAAGTAAGTAGGTCAGGGCCTCTCCCAATAGCTACTTGAGCTTGATAAACATCCTTCATACTATCCTGGTGAACTAAATTAACCTTTATGCCAGGATATTCAGCAGTAAAGTTCGCGATTATATTCCTAATCACGTCTTCCTCGAAAGGCATCATAGAAACCCAGAAAGTAATTGTGACATCTATCTGTTTATTCTTAGCTTTCTGAGCCGTCACGTAGATCTCTTCAGTAACCGTTACCTCCAAATCACCGAACTTTAACTTATACTCAACAGGCGTTGTGGTTGGTGTGGTAGTAGGTGTTGTCGGAGTGGTTGTAGGTGTTGTAGTTGTGGGTGGTAGGCTAGTCATGTAGATTATGATACCCACAACAGCTATTAAGATCACGACACCTATAACTATAGCGAGAGTCTTACTAATACCACTACCCAAGCAAATCACCTCAAGAAAAATACCATATTTAAGCTTAAAAATTGAAGTTATTCTCTCTTTTTAAAGAAGAGCCTAACCAACACAAAGAACACTACACCTAAAATTATCGCTGTCGCAATCACCCCTAAAATCACCATACTCCAGTCAGTAATTGGTTGCGTAATCGTTAACGTTTCCGTTAGTGTAGTGCTCAAGACCTCTGTCCTCGTAGTTGTTTCCGTCACGGTCGTTGGTTGTTGTGGAGCTTGCATCGCCGGTCTAACTCCCTTGATTTTAGCAGGGGTTCCGACTAACGTATCCACGTCCACGCTGTAGGAGGAGAGTTGGGTGTACTGGATTTCAGGTGTTGGTGCTAGCAGGTCTACTATCCTGGGTATGACTCCTGCGGCAACCCCTATAGCGTTCTGTGCTCCCACACCAAAGTTCCACTCGCTTGGGTCTATGGAGAAAGACCTTATATTGTTGGTTCCGTAACCGTCCCATGAAGTCAGTGCTACGACCCACCCCCACTCACTAGGCTGTTTGATCGCAGGTATTAATTGCTTAGGTACCTCCGCCATAATCTTGTTAGGTTGTTCTACGTAGA
Source organism: Zestosphaera sp. (assembly GCA_036802965.1). GTDB lineage: Archaea > Thermoproteota > Thermoprotei_A > Sulfolobales > NBVN01 > Zestomicrobium. The sequence continues at coordinate 2,716 of DAIRVF010000124.1, read as the reverse complement.
TACTCATAGAGTTAGCTATGTTCGTGCCGTTAGGGTATATGATGTTATTGCTCCCGGCCCATCCAGGACCTATGAGTAACGCTACTTCCCAAGCATACTCTGAGTCTACGTTAACCCACAATCCGAAGGTGGTTATGTTGCCGCTACCTAGGACGTTATCAGTGTCTAAGTATATGTGGAAGAACTGCATGCTGAAGCCGTTAGGCCCTCCCCACGGATTACCTCCTAGTTCCCTCACCTCAAAAGTTAGGAGGTATTTATCGCCGGTGTCAAGCACGCTAAACTTAAGTAGGTCGAAGACTCCGGGCACGAACACTTTGTTTAATGGGTAGACGTACGTTCCAGTACCCTTATCGTCTTTCTCTGGATCTGTGAATTCCGCTATTAAGTTAGCTCCAGGAGCTACTGGGGGTCTAGGCACCCTAATGAAGTAAACACTACCTAACCTACTTGAGTAAGCTCCTAAGGAGTTGTTAACGTAGAGCGCTACCGCCAAATATGTTACATCACCGACTTCCAGGCCTAGACTAACCCACTTAACACCTAGTGTTACGTAGATATCGTTATCACTAACTAACATGTTGTAGTAGTTAACGTAGGAAGGATAGTATGACTCGTTACCACTTGCTTGATGGGTGATGACCGCCCTGCTGAGAGGATTCGTTAAAGCTTCTCTAGATATTTTGATAACTATCGCACTAGCTATAGCTACGCCTAAATCCCTCGTGGCGTTTATTGGGAACACGTTGTAGCCCCTGACCCACGGTGAGTAACTTCTTTTAGGATTACTCAGGTAGAGAACTACTGAGTATGGCGAATCATCAGGTGATTTAATTCGGAAATTCACATACATATAATCACTATCAACTCCTATGATAACCTTATCTAGCACTTCATGAGCTATGATGACTTCCAACACGCGGTCTAGTTCTGAGTCAGGTATTAAGTAATTCACTGGCTTGATTCTTAAGGATGGCGGTGATTGCGCGTTAATTAATCCTGCGGGAACGCCGTCGGGGAGGAAAGTAGCGTTTAGGTAAGGCGGTGGCTGAATGCCTGAGGACTTGTAGGCTTCAGACAAGTAATACTTATACACTATGTCGAACCTGCCTACAGGACCCCACTCTCCACCATACCACCAATTCCAGTCACTTGCCTGAGCTCTTAAGATAGCTTCTGTAGCTACCGGGTTTACATCAGCTAATTCATTAAGGCTTGAGACGCCGTACCTAGACAATACGTCGTTTCTAGCTTTAACTAACCACATTAAAGCAACGTTTTCTTGTTTATCACCTATCCAAGTATTTAATCTAGCGTCCCTGCCGCTCCAAGAACTCTCAGCTATTCTTGCCTGAAGTTCCCTGGTAGGTAGTGACTCGTAAGTCGTTATGTGGGATATGTCTTTCCCTGCTAAGTCAAGGTATTTCTGAGTAGTTAGTGGTAGTTGAGGGCTCCTCTCCCTATACAGACTTAAGTACTCGGAGGGGGTTAAGGTGACTATGTAGCCTTGCTCCTGTAGTTCCGTGAGGGTGGAGTAAAGAGAGTTTAAGAAGTCATCGCCGAAGTTTCTGTAACTCTCCCACGGGTTCTCCCCGTCTAAAGCCACAACCACGACGCTACTCTCATCAGTGTTCGCAGAAGCTATGCTTAATAGGTAATCCCTTAAATCCTTAATAGCCGCGCTAGTCTCCATTCCCGAGTACGAGAAACTTAATCTATTACTTAAGTCAGGGTCTCTGAAGAACACGTAGAAGGATGTGGTGTCGAAATCTATTCTCCAAGGCCTCAAGTAATTCTCAGGTTTTGTCACGTCGACACCGCTCAACTCTAGCACGTTTCTATCAGTCACACACCATGAAATACCGTACTCACTAAACACACTCAGCGCTTCCTCGTTGACTGCTTGCTCCGCGGGCCAGATACCTGAGGGCACGTAGCTAAAGTACGTGTTGAAGAGCTCTAAAGACTTCCTGACATGCAGTCTTAAATCGTCATGCCAGCCTAGGTCGGCTAGAAGCGGAGCTATCGGGTGTGAGTAAGGTACTGGGATAAGCTCTGCCTGACCTGAATTAAGTAATTCCCTATACTTAGGTATTACCTTACTCATTATCTCAACGTGCTTGCTGAGAACTAAGGCTAACTCGCTCTCAGTAAAAGACGGGCTCGTCTGGGTTAAGGCTCTCACCCTCAAAGACATTAACTCAGGGTACTCGCTACTCACTACCTCCGGATCTATCCAGAGTAGGTTGAAGAGAGTTGCTAGATCTATGAAGTCCTGCCTAGTAAACTCACTAACTACCTTAGCTATCATCTCCTCCTCCGGAAGACCAGCATATTTTGTGAAAGCTGCTTGAGCCTTACTCCTTAACTCCTTAAATCTAGGAGAGAGTTCCAGTATGTTAGCCCAGTTAATGTCGAAGAAACCTCCCGGTATCCTCAACATCTCAAAAAGTTCCTTAGTAGTTGCAGTCTCGTTAACTATCTTCCAAGATATTATTTGCCTTAAGTCCATGACACCGTTCATCGCGTTCAGTAATTGGTGAAGGAGTGAGCCGGAAAACGTGAAAGTAGCCTTAACTTCAGGATACTTACTCAGTATTAAAGCCATCTTATAGTAATTACCTACTGAATGCATTCTAACCCAAGGTAAGATGAAGTAAGAATCGTTGCTTCCGTAATACCATGGTTGGTGATAATGCCAAACTATGATTACGTT
>DAIRVF010000123.1:0-3974 GCA_036802965.1 Zestosphaera sp. | reverse complement strand
ATCTTCCGTGTTTTTTCCTCGATTACGGAATCTAGAACACGTAACCTCTCCTCAAGACTCTTAAGAACCTCCTCACTCTTCTTAATCTTCTCATCCAGATTTTTCAGTTTCCTCACTAAATCAAAATACTGCGTCTTAAAATCTTTAAGTATGCTGAAATTAAGTGTCCTCCCCCCGAGAACCACCTCATAAGAACCAGTATCTTTATTGTAGCTTGAGACATTACATGAAGTGACTGACTCCCAGCCGGAACTCCTGACCTTAACAGAGACACACTCCCATATACTCTCAAGTAAATCATAGTTTTCCTGAATTAACTTAACGAGCCTAACCAACTCTTCCCGACTCTTAAGCATCTCCTCATAATTCTCCCTAGCCTTACTCAGCGTGAGGCTAACCCTATCCCTCTCTTCAACCTCCTCAACAACCTCGGTGGACCTACCCTCAAAGAATTGGAAAAACTCGTCTATGGCCTCATTAAAAGACTTGAAAGAAATTACCCTGCAACTACCCTCAAGCTTCCTGGGCCGGAACGGGTGGAAAGAAACGTAATTACCGTCACACGCGATGATCACGGGCTCCGGCTTCCTCACGACACCCTCGATGAAGGACTTAACAAGGTCGTGAATCCTCACCAAGTCTTCATCACTCAGCGTAGACGGGGAAGCCTTCCTCAATGACTCCTCAAGTACTTCGTTAACGACTTCAGGAGGCACCCCGAAAACCTTAACCAGCGCCCTACCTACCTCCCTCTCCGTACGCAGTAAATCGATGAACCCCCTACTACCGACTCCCCTAATGTCGGGGAGGACTGGAGGGAAAACGTAGGGTAACCCGGGCCTTATCGTTCTATCTCTAGCGCTAAGATCCTTAGTGCTCACTAAGACCTTCCCGCTCGAGTCAACAACAGTTATTATGCCACGCGGCAGCAACTCAACCACGAGCCTCAAATCCTCACGCCCCCTAATCTCGAAAACCATGATCCTCTCAAACATGTGCTGAGTAATCCTGGAAATAACCCCTTCTCTTAAGTAACGCCTAAAGAGCGGGATCCTCCCGCCAGATCCCCCTATTCCGGGATGAGTTGTTAAGGAAACCCTTACACCGCCCTCAGCAACTAAATAAGCGTGCTTACCCCCCTTAAGAATTAACTTAAGGAGGAGGGAATTCTCGTTTAGTTGAAAGACGTTATCTATTCTTGAATCAATGATTGACTCATTCAGCTCGTTAATTATTACAGCCACGTCAAGAGAGCTCAAAGACTTCTTAACCTTCCCGTAACTCGAAGTCATCAAAAAACACCTTATCTGCCGGTGTTGGAACGTGTTTAACGACGCATAACACTTCCCTCTCACTCAAGTAAGCGATAGCCTCACACATCTTGAGACCACTTTCCGGGATTTTAGATAAATCAGAGCATAGAATCGTGTAGAAAAGCAAGCCGCCCTCCTTAACCAAGTTTTCAAGAACTTGAACCACCCCTTCAATGAAGTTCCCGCAGGTTAACGCGGTAATAGAGAAGACGACGTTCGCTGCCCTTCCCCTAAAAGGGAGTCTGAAAATATCTCCTGCCACGACATCCCCCAGCAACCCCGCGTCACTTACCCGCTCCCTACTCAGGAAACACATCGATGGACTTAAGTCTAGACCCACGTAATAGGGGGAACCCCTCCCTAAGAACTCGCCAAGCAAGAAGTCGGCTAAGCTCCCCGTACCACATCCTAAGTCTAGAATTACCGGATTCCCTCCCCTCACGTAGTTTATCGGGGGAACCTCCTTAACTACCCGGAGGAACTTACGTCTCTGCTCCTCACCATAAAGCTCATCATACCCGCTACTAAGTTCGTCGTACCAGCTCAACACGTCAAAGTCTTCAGAGCTTGTTTCCAAGCGCTCATCACGCACTAGTTAATTCCCTCTACCGAAGCCAGGGACGACAGCTACTCTCCGTTAATACGCATGGCGGGACTCACGTGGTCTTCAGGTAATACCTCCATAAGTCTCTGTACTTAGATATCTTTAAGTCGTTTCTTAACAGACTAAGTTGCTGGCTACTTAACTTGAGCGAGACTAGGTAGGTTTTCTCTCCTTCCTGAGACATAGTGGCTCTTATCCCCTCCCTAACACTAACTAAACCCATCTCACTAAGTCTGTCGATAGCTTTCCTCACATCATCTTCTGAGGCGGGCGTGCCCCCCAACGCCTCAACGAATACCCTATACTCACTCATTAACTCGCTCAACCACAGTGACCCCATACACACGTAGAGGACCCTGAGAACATCCGCCATCACGCTCTCGAGACCTTCCGTACTCTTAAGTAAGTCTTCCACCAACCACCTCCACCCCACACAAAATCGAATTAGCGCTATATAACTGTAGCGGATTGATAACGTGTCCACGCGTTCCTAAAGAAAGTTGCGGGAAGCTCGACGTTAGGAAGCTTTGCTGACTAGGTATAGAGACCTAAACTTATCTATTACTCTCACTTCCCCCCTCGCGCTCAACTCTCTTATAAGTCTCCTAGCAAGCGACATCCTAACCCCTAAAGTCGTGGCCAGCTGGTAAGTAGTTACGACATCAGAGGATTTTACCGTAGATAAAGCCTTGCTTAGGAGAGACTCATCAATCTCAGTAAGTCCCGCGGACGAGAGCTTCTCCTTCTTCTCCGGTTTCTTAACTTCCTTGACTTCCTCCTTCTTCTGAGCTTTCTCAGCCGCTGTTATAGTCTTCTTCTTTTTACCGCCACCCAAACTACCTCCCCCAACACTCTCTAATACGGTACGAGCTAAAAAATAAAAATTGCTGGAGTCGGTCGCGAGTGATGTGTGACGCTCTCTGAACACAGCCCCGACTAGCGATGTTTAATATATGGTTATGCTAAATTAGTGTTAGGGGGTGCTGCTTGGATAAGAACGCTGTGTGGTCTGAGTTAGTTTTAGAGATTTCTAATTGTAGGAGGTGTAGGCTGTCTGAGAGCAGGACTAGGGCCGTCCCCGGGGAAGGTTCTCTGGACGCTAAGGTAATGTTTATCGGTGAGGCTCCTGGGAGGAGTGAGGATGAGGTCGGAAGACCTTTCGTTGGAGCCGCGGGGAAACTGCTGAACGAGCTCTTAAGTAGTATCGATATGAGGAGGGAGGAGGTTTTCATAACTAATGTGGTGAAGTGCAGACCCCCGGAGAATAGGGATCCACTAGAGGATGAGATACTTAGTTGCTCCCACTTCACGAACTCGATAATTCAGTTAATTCGGCCAAGCATCATAGTTACTCTAGGCAATCACGCGGGCAAGTACGTTATCGAGTTCTTGGGAGGGTCTCGCTGGTATGGGGTCTCAAGGATGAGGGGTAACGTATATAAGGTCGTTTTATTCGGGAAGGAAACATTAGTCATACCCACGTACCACCCGGCGGCAGCTCTCTACAACCCCGCGCCTAGGAAAGCGCTTGAGGAAGATTTTAAGCTAGTAACCTCAAAATATAGGGAGCTAATCCAGAATGAGGCTAAGGCTAAAGAACGTAGGAGAACCCTCCTAGACTTCATAAGGTGAGTTTTATGAGCGAGACATCCAAACTAGATAATGAGGAACTGAAAAACTATGTGAGGAAGAAGATAGAAGAATTGAGGAACGAGCTACAGTATCTTGAAGAACTACTGAAAATCCTTGAAGGTGAGAGAAGCGTTGACACCTCAATACTTCAGGCCACGAGAGTTGACGTGATAGCTGTGGGGGATAGCGTGATAGCTAACGTCATAGTCTCTAACGAGGGTCTTAGAGTAATACTTACTGAAGCACTACCGGCGAACCACCCACTCATCACCTCATTTCTCGCAAGGATCCTGGAAGAACAGAAGGAGAGAGGGTTTGTAGAAACATATAAAATAAACGAGAAGAGGGGCTATATATACGATATAGAAGTCAAAGGAAGGATAAACAACCTAGTATATAAGGAGATCGAAGCCGCGATATCGTAC
>DAIRVF010000122.1:0-4018 GCA_036802965.1 Zestosphaera sp. | reverse complement strand
ATTCAGGCCCAGTTTAGTAAAGGAGACTTCATATACTTCACAATCCCCGTCAACGTGCTCTCCGTGAATCCAGGCACCTACTATGCCAACATGACCCTATCGTTCGTTGACCACTGGGACAACATTAGATCACAGAAGCTGAGGTTCCCCATAAGTATTCTAGGCTCGCCTATACTTATTCAAGTATGGAGTGAGAGCTCCTTAAACTTCAAAGATTCTAGAGAGGTCAACATGTCATTAAAGATACTTAACTTGGGCACCGCACCCGCTTACAACGTGTATCTAGCCGTCTATCCGTATGGTAGTTACGTACTCATTCCTAAAACGAGTCCAATCTACATTAGTAGACTGGAACCCGGCATCATCACCTCAGTTAACGTGTCTGTTTACCTGAATCCATTGCCTTCAGCCCAGGTCCCCATCCCAATAACCTACGGTAATATACCTTTCATGGCTACGGTGATCTATACCACGTCTAACGGGTTAAGACAAGTTATTAACACCTCCTTCACAGTAAGCATCGAGCCATTCATTAAGTTCATGCTATCTGACGTTAAAGTATCGTACGCTAATGGGTTAGTGAGACTTTCCTGCACCCTAATAAACGTAGGTAACGCACAAGCACAAAGAATAACAGCTAAGCTGGTGAGCGGTGGTAGGGAGAGTGAGGAAGTCTTCATAGGGGATCTAGACCCCTCTTCGCAGACTAGCTTCGCAGTCTATCTCGAAATAGGAACCTTCGTTGACACAGTTAAATTATTACTGAGTTACAGAAATCCGTATAATGAGGTTGAGGTCTTAAGTAAAGAGTTTGGAGTAACTCCCTCGGTCGTTCAGACAACCACGACACCTCCACAACAACCTCCTGACACGCTTAGATATAGCATAATGATCGCCGTGATAGTGTTCTTAAGCGTCGTGGCTTTCCTTCTCTACAAGTACTTGAAGACGCACCCCGTCCCTCAAGTGAGGGAGTAGTAGTGCTTAGAGATGTCTTTAGATACGCTATGAAGGTCCTGACCGAGAAGAAGTTCAGAGCCGTCTTAACGATTATAGGTATATCTATAGGGCCCCTAGCACTAGTAATGATGACTTCTACTGTGAGGGGTTACGCCAACTACGTAGAAGGAGCGATACTAGCTTTAGGTCAGAACACTGTTGTCATACTACCTTCTGAGAAGTACAAGCTAACTAACAATGACTTAGACTACGTAAGAAGTCTTGAAGAGGTCAGCGAGGCTGAGCCTTTCTACACCACGCAAGGCTACGTACAGACCGTTGAGGGGAGGAGAAACGTTTTCATATACGCTGTAGACTCCTCAATCCTAGTTAAAGCTATAGGTAATCTAGAGCTTGAGGAAGGTGATTTCCCTCTCGACATGGAGATTACTTACTGCGTAATAGGTCATTCAATAGCTTACTCGACTGCCTCGAACACCAGACTTTACGAGATCGGGGACGTCATCACGGTCAACGTCGTTGAGGTGTTAAGTAGTGGCAAACTCAATTTAAGAAAGATCTCACTCAGGATTAAGGGAATTCTCAAAGAATTTGGTGGCGCGGCTTTCATATCACCGGATCAAACAATATTCTTACCCTTAAAGAGCGGCTCTTCCATACTTAACATGAAGGACGTGTCAGGTATTTTCATAGTAGCTAAAGACCCTTCACTCGTTGACTCATTGACGAGGAGGATTAGGGAGACATATCAAGACAAGGTAACTGTAGTAGCTTTTCAGCAAATAGCTAGGACTGTCGCGTCAGTTACTGCCGCTCTAGATTTCATAGTCTTCTCAGCTTCGCTCTCAGCCTTCGCCGTGGCTGTAGCAGGCACCGCATCAACCATGATAACCTCAGTTATTGAGAGAACGCGTGAAATAGGCGTTTTAAAAGCTCTGGGCTTCACGGACAAACAAGTAGTCATCATGATACTAGCTGAGTCAATAATAATGTCCTTAATAGGCGGTGCTATAGGTATGACGGCCGGCGTTATAGGAGCTCACATTCTTTCATCAAGAGGCCTCACTGTAACTGCCGGCAGTAGCGGGATAATCATAGTAGCTAACCCTGAAATAACCGCTGATTTAATATTAACCACGGTTTTAATAACAGTTGCTGTCGGCGTCGCGGGCGGAACACTACCCGCTTACAGAGCCGCTAAGATACCTCCAGCAACAGCTCTGAGGTATGAGTAGGTAACTCAAAATGCTTTTCATAAACAGAAATATCAATCTTTAGCACAGGAGAAGATAGAGTTAATCAGCCACGACGTTTCCTCAACCAAATCATGTAAGCAACTAGTAACGAGAGAGCAGTTAAGATTAGCGCTAGCCCTAAGTTCACGATCGTTTGATTACCTCCTGGCGTCGTTTGCGTGTTGGTCGCTGTTTTCTGAGTCAGAATCTCCCCATTATCAGCTAGAATAACCACGTTCTTGTAGGGTGTTACGGCGACTACGTATGCAGGCCTGAGCGCTCCGTAGAGTATCACGTAAGACTTCGTGATCCCCTTATGCTCCGTGATGTTTAGAGTGTTCTTAAGTACTTCCTCCACTTCCTCTACACTTAAGTTAAAGCTAGGGGTCTGAACGAGTAATTTCTTGATTACCGGGAAGTAATTAACGAATGAGTAGATTACTATAGGCGGTGATGGATAGATAAAATACCTAACGGTGGTCGGAGCTATCGTGACGTAGGTAGGGTCTAGGAAATAAATCGGCGTGTTATTGACCACTACCTGCCCTCCAAGAACTTCAGCTATTGAAGTAGTGCTGATGAGGTTTTTGATGTCGTTATACCAATCCCTAACGCCTGCCTCCAGTCTACTCAGCAATGTGTTGAGGTTTGATTCATTAATATTCCTTGAGTCAACAATTACTTCAAAACGTATCACGTCGCAGGTTTCCTCAACGGCCTGAACCTCGACAGAAACTCCGTGAGAAACCCACCTATAAACAAGTACTTTCAAGTCTGTATAATTGAGATTGGTGCTTACCACACTATAGTTACTCAAGTTCACATAACTACTTAATTCAGGAAAACGTGATGTTACAACATACCTTACTGAGGAATAGCAGGTGGAGCTAACACGTGGTGAGGAATACGTGATGGTTAGTATGGAGAAGGCTATGATAAGTAGCGTGAAAACCTTTAAGACAAGATCCTTACCCATTACCGCATCAACTCCTAAATAAGTTGTGGCTTTAAAGAATTAAATAATACTGTGAATTATTTCTTGATGGGCGATTCCCATAATGAAGTTCTTGGTGGCCGGGTATCAATCACCTTAACAGAATGCCAATTATTAACTGTCGGGAACCTTACATAATCATGTAGAGCTTAACGGATGACTATGTATGAACCCGATTAGTAAGTAGTTAATGATGGTTGGCTTCTCTATTACTACTGCGTGACCGGCATCGTTAATTACTATGTAGGTTGAGTTAGTTATGTTCTTAGCTATTATCTCTGAGTATTTAGGGGGTTTGACCCTGTCTTTCTCAGCAGCTATGATTAGTGTTGGTTGGTTTATACCTCTTAGTTTAGGGGTTAGTGGTTCCTCAGCCATCTTAAGAAATGATTTAAGAAGGTATGCGGCGCTCTTAAAATCAAACCCGCTTGAATATATACTCGCTAATCTTTCAAGTAATTGCGGCCCTAACTTTTCTATGAACGAGTCAGAGTAGACGTCGTTGATCCAGGAGAGAACGAATTTTCTGGAGTCATTGCTTAGCGCGCCCTCCAACCACCTTAGGGCAGTAATTTTTAATTCTTCATGTATTTCACTGACGGAGGTTATTAGCGTTAAGTCGTTCACGTATTCGGGATACTTGATCGCGAAGTAAATCCCAACCTCACCACCGTATGAGGTCCCGATTATGTGTGCTTTTCTGACGTTGAGTTCGTCTAGGAGGTGCTTGAGGTCGTCTGCGTGAATTTCTAGACTGTAGCATTCAGCACAATCAGGTTTTCCCGAGTTCCACTGACCTCTCATGTCATGTAATATTACCCTGTAACCC
>DAIRVF010000121.1:0-4053 GCA_036802965.1 Zestosphaera sp. | reverse complement strand
CTGCTAGAGTCATGGCTCATAAATACTTAAGCAAGTACATCGGGGAGGACAAGTACTTTTTCATGGTCAGGCAATACCCTCATCATGTCATCAGAGAGAATAAGATGATGGCTTTCGCGGGAGCCGACAGACTTCAAGACGGTATGCGCAAGGCCTTCGGAAAGCCCGTGGGTGTTGGCGCGAGAGTTTTCTACGGTAGTGTGATAGCAGAGGTAAGGATCTCCGCTAAGAACCTGCCTCAAGCTAAGGAGGCTTTAAGGCGATTCAGAGACAAGATAGGTATTAGAACTATGCTACGAGTAAGAGAGTTAAAACCTGGTAGCTCAGTCACCCCCGCTAACGTGACGGAAACGCAGAAATGAGCTCACCCAAGAACTCGTTTCTCGACTACTACTACATTGACGTTAGTGAGCTTTCTAGGGTGGTTAAAGAGAGGAAACCTTCTAGGATACTCCTTCAAGTTCCTGAGGGATTCAAGAACAGGTCATACGAGATAATAGATTACTTAAGGGGAATACTTGGGGATGCGGAGATACATATAGATGCAGGCCCCTCATTCGGTTCATGCCTTATAGATATAGGGGTTACGGAGAAGTATGATTTAGTGGTTCACCTAGGTCATAGAAGATACCCTTACTGGAACCCACCGGGTAATGTGGTTTACGTTGATTTGCAGTCAAGGACTAAGCCGGATCGTGAGGTCTTGACCTCCTTAATCAATGATTTAAGGAAGCACGGTTATGTGAGGTTAGCTGTGTACACGACGGCTCAACACGTGGACCTAACTAAGGACCTCATCAAGCAACTCCGTAGTAACGGGTTTGAGGTAGTGAATAGGGATGTTGAGGTAGTGTTTGGGTGCTGGTTTTCTAGCTTGGATGCTGTGAAGAACTACGTTGACGCTTTCTTGGTGGTGGCCGGCGGGAGGTTCCACGCGTTAGGTGTTGGTTTAAGGGTTAGCGGTAGCAAGGAGGTGGTTTCGCTAGATCCTTACGAGAACACGTATAAGTTCCTCGGCGAGTACGTTTCTAGAGTTCTCAAAACTAGGTTTGCTAAGATAATGAAGTCTCTGGATGCTGTGTCTTGGTTGATAATAGCTGGTAGTGGGGGGCAATACAGGCCTTGGATAATTAACGAGCTCGCGAAGCTGATAACTAGTTCTGGGGGTAAGTACTACGTAGCCGTGACTTCGTACCTTACGAGAGATCTTTTAATTGATGTGGATTCAAGCACGCTGGACGCTATAGTCATTACCTCATGCCCTAGGTTACCTATAGAGGATTTCCACGACTATGAAAAACCTGTTTTAACGCCTGGTGAGGCTTTTATGGCGTTGAAAAAAGTTTTTGAGCCTTATGTTTTCCCTTGGTGAGCGTGTTACTCGTACTCTACTTTTGCCTCAGGCCTTACCTCGCCTAGTCTGCTCCTCACGTAACTTATTATTGAGTCTGCTTCCTCAGGCGCTACAGGCTTTCCCCTACCTAGTAAGTCGTTGATAGATTCTTTCAGAGCTTCCTCATGCGTCCTGCCCTCGAGAGCTACCCTTACTTTCTCTATTTTAGTAGGTTCCGGCACTAGCAATACACCGACCTTAACGAACAAGAATTCCTCGTTTATCGGGATAGCCTCCACAATACCCCCCTCACGCTCACCGACCTTCAACACGTAGATTTTGTCACCGTCGCTGGTTTCCCCAGCATACTCAACGGCGTACTCTACTGGCGCGGCCATTATTCTCTCAGCTTCAGGCACTAGCGCGGTTAGTACGGCGGTCACCTCCTCGTCGGGCACCCTCCTAAAGACCTCCACCCTCAACGTATCGAATTTCCAGAGTATCTTGCCTTCACTCACCTCATAATCGATGCTTAATCTTACGGCGTCTCTCTTATCAACCTTAAGCTTGTCTACTAGTACCGTGAATAAGAACCTGTTGAGCTGTGCCACGTGGAAAGCCACTGTCTTACTATCTATTCTTTTCTCTTTAATGTCTTCGGATAGCTGAGCGAAGATCACTCTTCTAACTTTGGTAGCGTACCCCCCTGCAATAACTAACCCGGTTCTCATAGTAGGCATAAATACCACCAATTATATTAGTTTTTCCAACAATATAAAAATAGTCTTAAGGGTTTCAGGTCGGTGAGTTAAGGAAATCAATCCGTGGTCGAGATGAGCAGGGGTAGGTTGCTGAGGAAGATAGCTGAAGAGATCTTGGGTGTGGAGAACGCTAGGAAGATTTGGGGGAGGGTGGAGATCATAGGCGATATAGCGATAATCAGGAAGCCCCCCGACCTCCCGGTCGAGGCTTTTGTGCCTTTAGGTGAGGAGATTCTTAAGAAGCTACCATACGTTAAGTCTGTGTGGCTAGCGGTAACTTCCGTGAAGACTCAGCACAGGATTAGGGAACACATCTTACTAGCCGGTGAGAACAGGAGTGTTACTACTTACCGAGAACACGGGTGTGTCTTCAAGGTAGACATAAACACCGTATACGTCTCCCCGGCCCTGAACTACGAGCATAAGAGGATAGCGGATTTAGTGAGACCGGGTGAGTTTATAATAAATATGTTTGCCGGGGCCGGTCTCTTCTCCATAATAATAGCTAAGAAAGCGAAGCCGAGGAAAGTTATATCCATAGACATAAATCCCCGCGCGTACGAGTTAATGCGTGAGAACATAGTGTTGAATGGTGTTGAGGACGTCGTGGAGGCTAGGTTAGGGGACGCGGCACAGGTAGTGAGGGAGTTTACCGGGATGTCTGACAGGGTGTTGATGCCTTTGCCAGAATACTCACGTATTTACCTGCGAGACGCTATCTCGACGTTAAGGGATTGTGGCGTGATTCACGTCTACGACTTCGTAAGTGCTGAGGGGAGGAATGAGGCCCTACTTAAGGGGGAGGAGATGTTTAGTGGAGAGTTAGCCAAGAGCAGTGTTCGTTACGAGTTCCTATACGGCAGAGTGGTCAGAAGCGTTGGGCCCAGGTATTACCAAGTAGTCTTCGACATAAGGGTGTGTCGTGATTAAGAGGCAGCTTCGTGCGAGGATTTCCTAATACCCTCAAGAACTCTTCTTAGATTTCTTAGGTTTCTTCTCGGGCGTGTGCTTCGACTCTCTGCTTGAGGTAGTGACTTTAACTCCTATGCCGAATAATTCTCTAGTTATGGCGTCTAAGAATCTTACGTAGGATCCTCTCTGACCTACGAAAGCTCCGAGAACTCCCTCCTCTACCTCAACGAATATGTAGGCACCCTTGAAATCTACGTCTACCACCTTCTTCCAAACCCAGGATACTGGGTGTACCGCTCTTATCAGCTCTGAGATATCCGTGTCTAGCTCAACACCCCTTACCCTAGCGTTTAGCTCCTTCTCTATTGAGGCGATTCTCTCACCACCCTTGCCGACCAACCTTCCTAAATGCTCTTTCTTAACTACTACTAGGTAATTAGGTACGTGCTCTAAGGAAATCCCGTAGTTGGTTGCCAGCTTACCCACATCTAAGACTGTTATGACGTCCGCATCAGGTGATTTCAGCTTAACAACTTCAAGAACCTTCTGTTCAGTATCCGCCAACTTTCTCGTTCTAAGCATGTACTCCATGAGTAATCTGAGGCCCATCCTAGCGCCCTCCCTGACGATGTCTTTTATTCCTAAGTCAATCACGGCCGCCCTAGCCTCACCCGCTAAAATCTCTCGTATAACTGATGTGGGATCTTGATGCTTACTCCTCAAAGCCTGGAATATTGGGTCGGCAGCAACTATCAACTTACTGTTCTTGCCTACCCTAACTATGGCTTCAATAAGTGATTCTAGCTTCATAGATTGCGCGTCATCAATGAAAACGATTGAGTCGTCGAAAGTCCTCCCCTTAAGGTAGTGACTGTCAGCGAAGGTTACCTTACCCTCTCTTATTAACTTCTCTACCTCTTCCCAAGACATTAAACCGCTCAAGACGTCTGTCACGTACTGTTTAGAGAGCTCCATGAATAAGGGCCCTGACTCAGCTACCGTGAGTTCCTTACCTGTCGTAACGTCTATGACCGGTCTGATCACGAT
>DAIRVF010000120.1:0-4082 GCA_036802965.1 Zestosphaera sp. | reverse complement strand
TCTTTATGCACTATTAGTTCGGGGACGACTTTTGAGAAATCCTGACTCCTTACCTCCCGGGCAGAGGGCTATTCCGAATTTCATAATCTACAGGATCCTTGGTCAGCCGGAAGTAGACATTAATTCTTGGAGACTAAAGATATTGGGTGATGTAAATAAGCCCCTAACATACGCTTACGAAGACCTACTAAAGATTGCTGATACGTCTTACGTCTCAGACTTTCACTGTGTTACTGGATGGTCTGTGAGGGGTGTTGTTTGGGAAGGTGTTTCGCTACGTAGGCTCGCGATGGAGGCACAGCCCTTGAAAGGTGTTGAATGGGTTTACGTTAGGAGCTTAGATAAATACACCACGGTAATACCATACGAGGATTTTCTTGACGAGAGAGGACTTCTCGTGTTAAGGATTAATGGGAGGCCCTTAAGCCCTGAGCAGGGTTTTCCAGCCAGGATTTTCATACCGCACCTATACGGTTGGAAAAGCGCTAAATGGGTGTCTGAAATCTTCTTCACTAAAGAGTATAAGGATGGGTACTGGGAAGCTCTAGGTTATCACAGTAGAGGAAACGTTTGGAGAGAGGAAAGATTTAGGTAGTCAGCTCTTCTTTTCGAAAAAATTACATTAATCTAGTTGATCGACATTTTAAGTCACGCATGAAAATATTCAAACAGTTTAATTAGTATAATGTCATCTTTGGTTAGGTGTGTTAATCTTTATTAACCTCGAGAACGATTTGTTAGCGGTGAGTCTTAAATGAAGAGCTTTGGCGAGTTGATATATAGTCAGGAGAGAGCTCCCGGCGAGGCGATAACGAAGGTTGAGACACATACCCCGAGGATAGAGGCGCCTGACACCGTGAGAGCTAACGAAGCTTTTGAAGTTAAGATTTTCGTAGGGCCTCATCCAAACACTGTGGAGCACTCTATTAGGAGGATAGAGCTCTACTTCTACGAGGAAGGTAGGTCGTTTAACCCGATAAGACTAGCGACTACGGAACTAGAACCTGTTTATAGTGAGCCGGAAGTGAAATTTAAGATAAAGCTGAAGAAGAGTGGAGTTATATATGCTATAGAGTATTGCAACCTACACGGCTTATGGGAAGCCAGGAAAGAAATTAAGGTCGAGTAAATTTATTTTCAAATTTCAATACCTAAAACAACGTTAGCTATTCTCCCAATAAAGTAAGTTGTTGCAGCGGCGATCATGCTTAACGATAATAACTCCAGTATCTTACGCTTAATATTAAGCCCTCCTAAAACTGATATTACGAACCCCGTTAAACCTAGGGCTATTGCAGATGAAATGAAAGAGGTTATCACGGAAATTGGTGGTGGTATAAGCAACACGTAAGGAAGTAAAGGTACTAGAGAACCTACGAAGTACGAGAGCCCGGTGTATAATCCTGCTTTCTTAGGATCCTTACGTACCTCCTCGTCATCAAGGACTCCCTCCCCAACGGTCTCAGCACCTGCATCCTTGTCGCTATACGCATATCCTACCTTGGATAGTAGTTTGGAACGTCTTATCTTCTCGTTAGTTATTTGAGTACTTGTTTTTGAACTTACGTAAGCTCCTATGCCCATGGAGAGAGCTCCCCCCACACCAACTAATATGCCGCCAGCGAATACGTATAGTGGTGATAAGAAAGTTCCTGCAAGTCCTGCTGAAACTGAAAGAACCTCAACTAAGCCGTCGTTCATTCCTAAGACTATTTCCCTGACGTGATCTAGGAAAGTCTTATACCGTCTCTCCTCCTCTCCTAAAACGATTTCATGAAATGTTTCATCTTTAATAATTCTGGTGAGTAGCTCTTTTTCGTGATCACTCAAATAATCTGACTCAACAAGACTTAAATACTCATCGATTGTGCTTGCCTCACCATACTCCAACAACTTAATAACGAACCCTAAACCGAAGACCCTGTACGTGATCTTCAGTAACATGAGATTAACTAACTTCCTGAACTTACTTGCCTGAGGTTCTAGACCTCTTGTTTTTAAGAAGTCCCTCCAGAAATTAGTGTGTGATGCCTCCATAGAAGCTAGCTCTCTCAACTTTTCACTAAGTATGTTATCAGACACTTTCTTAGCTAAGTATTCGTAGAATATTTGAGCGATTTCCTCGTCCTCTAAAGACTTAATAGCGGTCTTCAAGAGAGGGTGACACATTATTAAGAAACCCCTAAATACGTCAAGATCTCCCTACTCATATAGTCTAGTTTTTGGAGATCTGTCTCCGTGAGCAAGCTATTAACAGATAACTCCCTGGAGAGCTTGAATTTAGACTTTACGAGAATATTCTTCAACTCTCTCGATGCTGCGTCGTTCCAACCATACGTAGTTATGAGATAGATGGGTTTCTCGACGTTCGATTTACTCAGCAACAACTCCAGTAAGTACTTAGTTATAGGGAAAACAGAGTTATCGTACGTTGAAGTAGCTAGGACGATTGCCTTAGCGTCAATTACCTCACCTAGGAAGTCCGAGACATTGTCTCTATGATCTGACGTGAACCTGAATACCTTAACGTCCACGTTATCCCTGCTTATAGTACTCAAGAGTTTTCTAATTATTTCTTCGTTGTAGCCGTACATAGACGTGTAAAGAATAACTACCTTCTTATCTTCCGGCACTCCCTCAGCCCATGAACGGTAGAGTTTAAGGACTTCCTTAACAACGTTAGCTCCTAATAAGACAGCGCCGTGGGATGGAGCTATTAACTCAGTTTTTAAGTTAAGCGTGGAGAGCTTATCTAAAGCCTTAATGACGTTATCTCTGTAATGCCCTATTATGTTGACGAAGTATTTCCTCATGTATTTAATGTACTGTGTTGTTAAATCCGTTAAATCGCTTATCGTGTATGGGGCTATGGAGTAGGCGCCGAAAGCGTCGCAAGTCATTAAAGCCCCGAATTCTTCTATGTGAGTGAAGATCGTTTCGGGCCAATGCAACCAAGGTGTATGCAAGAACTTCAAAGCTATGTTGCCAAGTCTCAACTCCTCACCGTCCCTCACGGATCTGAACTTGATGTCCAAACCTAGAAGCGACTTTACCAGCTTAGCTGTTAGTGGATGTCCTAAGACTTCAGCTCTAAAATCGCTTAAGGTGCTTAGCACTTTCAGGGAGCTACTATGATCAGGTTCCATGTGCTGAATAACCACGTACCTAATATCCCTTAAATCGACAACTCTCCTAAGAGCGTCAACGTACTCTTCCGAGAAACTATGTTTTACGGTATCGAAGAGAATGGATCCCTCACTAGTTCTTAAGATGTATGAGTTGTAGGTAACGCCTTCAGGTATCTCCCAGAGCGACTCAAAATACCTTATGTCCCTATCAATAGCTCTTAAGACTATTAAGTCTTTCAGAACTTCCCTAACCTCAACCGTTTTCATATGAACCCCTATAATATAGTTAGCGAATCCTTAAAACCTACGTGTTAATGAGCGGCTTCTTCAAATAAAAAAGTATTTCTAGTCTTGTGGCACACAAACTATTTACGAGCTTCAGCCACCCTCTTTAAGTAAGCTCTTGCCTCAGCCGCGTCCTCTGCTGGAACTTCCTTGTGGCAGAACCACCAGTCAAAGCACGTATACTTTTTCGGTCTCTCTGACGCTTCATCCATGGTTGACGGAGGTGGTATAATGGCTCTCTCACCTATTAACTCGTTGTTAGGCCAGTTGGCGGGTATGGCTACGCCGTGTTCTTCATGTACTTGCAGTGCTTTCAGTATTCTGAGTATTTCGTCGATATTTCTGCCTAACTCTAGGGGGTAATATAAGATAACTCTTATGATGCCTTCGGGATCCACGATGAATACTGCTCTAACGGTCGCAGTAGTAGATTCTGCGTGAAGTAATCCGAGCTTCTCAGCTACTTGACCTCTAGGATCCGCTATTATAGGGAACGGTATCTCATAACCTAGCTTCTCTTTTATCCACTCAACCCACTTAATATGACTATAGTTGCTGTCTACGCTTAGTCCTATAAGCTCTGCGTTGAGTTTCTTGAAGTCTTCATGCCTAATAGCGAAAGACACGAACTCGGTAGTACATACTGGCGTGAAATCTGCTGGATGACTA
>DAIRVF010000119.1:3711-4137 GCA_036802965.1 Zestosphaera sp. | reverse complement strand
CATCTCCGCAACCTTATATGCCGTTGCGAGAGCAACGATAGCGCCGTCAGCGTCGGAAACCATCCCTAAGTATGTCGGCCTAGCACCAATACCGCCTAACCTGCCAACAACCCCCAGCGTCGGGGACGAACCTCCTAACGTCTTGCCGCTCCCACCAGGAATCTTTATCGTTATGAAGTCTGTCGACCCCTTATCTCCGTAAACCGTCTCAACCTCTATCTGAAGATCACTAAACCCCTTATTAGTGAAGAATTTTCTGACAGCCTCGCCGTTAACTCTAGGATCATCAAGTAAGTCAATTACTTCCAATACGTGTTTCAAGATAGACATTTAACATCACAATCTAGAATTAGTTGCGCACATTATAAATCTTAAAGAGAAAACAAGTTGATTATATTAAGTAAAAATCTCTCTTGGATGGCTTGA
>DAIRVF010000119.1:0-3701 GCA_036802965.1 Zestosphaera sp. | reverse complement strand
CTTGAAAATCGTTTATTTAGTTATGTTAAAACACGGGTTTTTGTGTTTTGGATTGTATAAGTATTATTTAAATACCGGTCCCGATAAAAAAATATGTTGGTGATATTACAGTGTCTGAGAGCACTGAATATCATCCCGGGTTGTACGAGCCTATAGTTCTGGTTATGGGGCTTGTCCTAGCGTTATTCGGCGCTATAATTGGGATGGAGTTGATATGCAGGGTTGGCATAAACCCGAATACCTCAATCATAGGCGCTCTCATAGCTATAACATTCTCAACAATACCTGTGCAATTCGCTAGGAAAATGCGGAATGTCCACAGAGTTAACTTGATGCAGACAGTCATCTCAGGAGCGACGTTTCAAGCGGGGAATGTGTTCCTGCTAACCATAGCTGTACCATATCTCCTAGGATTAACTGAAGGAACCTACTTCTATGGTGTGGTATTGGGGGTCCTCATCGCTGGTGTGGTAGATATACTCTTCGCTTACTGGATATTTGACTCACCGTTCTACCCGGCTAGGAATCCATGGCCTCCCGGCATAGCTACCGCTGAAGCTATAAAAGCCGCGTTAAGCAGGGGTAAGAGAGCGTTACTATTACTCTACGGTATGATATTCGGTGGCGCGCTCACATACCTGGGATACCCAGGCGATGTCGTCGGCATAACACTCATAACGCAGATAGTAGCTATAACTTCATTCGGCATAGGCTTGATACTGAGGGCTTATGGACCGACGCTAGTTGGCATAGACTTCTACAAAATATACGCGCCGCAAGGTATAATGGTCGGCGCAGGCATCGCCGCACTAATTCAGTTCCTCCTACTGTACTTCAGGGTTAGGAGGAAGCACAGCACGCAGGGAACGTCTGGAGCCACGACCAGCATGCCGCCAACCCTAGTTGGTGCTAGTGAAGCGCTGAGAAAATTGCTTATGGCGTTAATACTTTTCATGGCGGGCGCGTTAGTTGCTGGTTTAATATCAGGCGTTAGTGAGATGATGAGCCCCTCCATGTTCGTCTTGTGGTTTGTGTATATAGGGTTCCAGGCATGGTTCACGACCCTCATCTGCGCTCTCTCAGGAATGTATGCTGGCTGGTTCCCTGCATTTGCTACCGCGCTAGCTTCGCTGGTCATAAGCCTGCTCTTCGGGTGGCCCCCGCTAGCTGCAGGCATAGGTGTAGCTTACGTTGCTGCTACAGGTCCTGGGATGGCGGACCTCAACTACGACCTGAAAACTGGGTGGATACTTAGAGGGGAGGGTAAGAACCCCAACTTCGAGAGGATAGGGAGGAGATGGCAGTTCTACGCTAAGATACTTTCTCTGGCAGTGTCGTTAATTATGGTTGCCATATTCTATAACGCATACTTCGCTGGGTTAAACCTGTTCCCGCCGGCAGCTAGAACCCTAGCAGCCACAGCTAAGGCTGCCGCGGACCCAGAGCTAGCTAGGTGGTTACTGACTTGGGCACCAATAGGGTTCGTACTGCAGCTCCTCGGAGGTCCTGAAAGGCAAATAGGGATACTTCTCGCCACAGGATTGATGATCTCTAACCCGCCGGCGGGCATAGCAGTATTAGTCACCGTAGCGGCCAGACTAGCCTTAACTAAGGCTTTAGGAGCTGAGAGACTTAAAGACGTGTTCTACGTGGGCGGTGCCGGGGCTGTCGGAGGCTCCGCCATAGTATCATTCATAGTGTACACATTAAGAGCCTACCTGAAAATATAGTGGCTTGTTTTTATTCATTAAGTTCCTAGCAAGACCTTACGTCAGGTCTTTTTAAATTAGGTTTAGGTCACAGTATTCAAGACCATTCTCAGGCCTAACTCCTTAACGTTTCTAATTTAGACACTACCTCCTGCACTATATTCTCAGGACCCATCGCTATTACGTGGATGCCCAGCTCCCTCACCTTCCTTATATTCGTTACCTCGTTCCTTATCGCTTCAAACGTCTTTAGTCTGTAGAATGCTTTACCCCACTCAGGCAGCCCCTTAACCTCATACGCTCGCGTGAGGGGGCATATGACGTAGGTGACGTGACCCCTGCTGGAGAGGAAGTTTATGAGTCTCTGGAGTCTTTGTGCTTCCCCTATCAACGTGGATGATGTAGTCAGTAATAATATTATGGACCTATCCCTCGGTAAATGCCGGTATACCTCGCTGAAAACCTCGTTCAATGTTTTAAACGGTGTGGGGTCCTGGATATCAGGGTTGAACGGGATTTCCGCGAGGGAGTTCATGATTTCTTGATAAGCTCTCCTACCCCTCATTAAGCGGGTATGTATGTGGGTCCCGCCAGCCGATGCGTGCAGACACATCAAGTCGTTCCTTCTTGCCGAGTACCTAGCTATTGACGCCACTACGCTGGCAACGTGCTCAAACGGCGTGTGTTTGTAGATTCCTGAGAAGGCCTCCCTACCCAGGTAGACTAGGAAGACCAGGTTTAGCGAGGATTCCTCCTCAGTTAACTTCACGAAAGGCTTACCCCATAGTGAGTAGTGCTTCCACGAAATCCTCCTCAACTCATCGCCAGGCATATACTCCCTGACACCGTAGAACTCTACACCCACACCAACCCTCCTAGTCCTCGAGAGAGCCGCTACCTTAGAGGTTATGAGAGCTCTGCGTAGCAGAGCTTCCGAGGGCTTCGGCATAACCCTAACCTCGATAGGGTTACCCACAGGCAACTCAACGGACCTATAGAGTCCTAGAGGATCTCTGACAACGACCTTCAATGGACCTACGAGATGCTTACCCACCCTCCCGTCAAAAACAAATGAGATCTTAACACTACCCCTAGGCGGTAGGTAGGTGGTGCCGGAGGTCTGCGTGGACGCCCTCAAATACGGGCTGTGATGTAGTAGGAACTCTAGGAAAGCTATCGGCACCCTACTCACGTTAACTATGGTGAAGCAGACCCTGACCGGCTCGTCACTAAACGATCCCTCATAACTTGCTAGAACACGCGCTTTCTGGACAGCGTTGATCGCGGCTACAGTATAGAACCTCATGATCAGGGAGAGTGTGAGTAATGCGAGCCCGACGGCGAGGGTTTCGTAACCTAGGAAGATCCAGAAAGCTATCAACATGCTTGAGAAGAGGGTGAGGGTTGTGAAGCGTTCAGTACTTCTTATGTTAACGGATGAGGTAGCCACATGAAATCACCTCATCAAAACGTACTCGAAGCCCAGATCCTTAAGCAGTGACGTGCCAACAACGTTTAAGACCTCCTCACACTCAGCTATGCTCTTCTTAACTAGCCTACCCCACATAATGATCGGGGGTAAGCCGAACCTCTTCCTAGCTTTCGAGTACGTGCTATTCATTCTCTTCCAGAACCTCCTAGCCTTAACGGGGTCGAGCCCCCGGGAAGCCAAGACGTTAATAAGTTTCTCATCACTTAAAGGCACCCCCACAACGTCTTTGAAGACCTCATTAACTATCTCGTAAAGCGTCATGAAGTCCTCCTTACCTAAGCTAACACGCCCGGCAAGTATCTCCCCCCTTAGATCGGCTAACGTGAAGTAATCCTTGCTTATGACTCTCTCCATCGCTTGATCCTTAACCCCCTCAGGAGCTCTCTGTAATATCGTCGTCGCGATGATGATCCCGAAGAACGCAGCCGCCGCGACCAAAACGAGGGTCCCGATACTGAGGAGCTTGCTAGATATGTCATTGATGTATTCTATTACTGGAG
>DAIRVF010000118.1:0-4145 GCA_036802965.1 Zestosphaera sp. | reverse complement strand
ACCCAATATGTAACAGTAAGCGACCGCAGAAGCTATTAAAGCGTCCTCAACGTGTTTGTTCGCTACCCGCAACCCACCTAATTTAATGCCTATTAAGTCAAGAAGTTCTTTAAAGTTCTTTACCCCGGTGTTTTTTAGAACGCTCCTAGGATGTGTCTCGATGACTATGAAGTCCGGGGTATTGAGCCTAGTCATTAACTCATAACCTCTTAGAGAGAGCTGCCTCATCCACTTAAAACTAGGTGGGAAGACCCTAAAACCAAGCCTTATCATTAACTTATCCACCTCCCTCATTTCAGGCTTGTTAGTTAGGGGCGCGTCAATCGCTATAACGGAAGATTTTAGATCTGAAACAAAGCTTATTATCTCGTCGTCTGTTCTTAAACATCCCACTCTCACAACCTCCCCGTAATACGAGTCAATTACCGCGATTCCTGAGCATCTGTCTTGCTTAGCAGCTAAGTCCAGCCCTATACCGTAACGCACCTCGCCACCTCCGCGGTTACGCGTACCTACAGATTTAAAAACACCTAGTTTCCTACCCTCATCATTTCTGAGTGGAGTGTGTGATCTCCTTAAGACGCTTAAGGACTTGCTCTATGTAAGATATAGCTTCCTCCAACTCCTTAACGCCCTCCTCAGTAGGCTTATATATCTTCTCACCAGACACTAACTCTTCCTTTATTAAGCCGTCTTTCTTCAGCCTATATATGACTGAATAGAGGGTAATGGTCGTGGGGTTAAAACCGAATAACTCGTTGATTATTTTCCGCACGTTATAAGCGTAAGTCGGCTTAATCATTAATGAGGCGATCACGTAAACCCATAAGTTCTCCGTAGTCAGCTTTCTCTTAAGCCTGATCAAGGGTTTTGACAACAGTTAAACACCTCAAGCACCTATTACCTCAAGGACATATAGTAATGAACCGAAAAATAAACTCAAGAAAGTTTTGGTTCGTGTTTATACTCGGATCTCTATCCCCCAATACCTACTTAGATTAACCTTCAAGGAATCCTTAACCCTCTTCCTGAGACCTGCCGGGGCCGCTTTAACGTCGTTCGGATGCTTACTACGTGTTAAGAGCCCGTTCACGTAGTTTAGTAAGCCAGGCACTAACCCCTCTCCATAGCCTCCCTCAACAACTGAAACCACGCTCATAACCTCGTTCCTCGCTAGTAACTCACCTAAGAACGCGCCTATGTTCCTGTAGGTAATCTTGGTCGCCGCTAGCGACGTTAACGGATCGTTTAAGTGTGCGTCAAAACCTGCCGAGGCCACTAACGCGCCCGGCTCGAAAACCTCCACCAGCTTCTTAATTACTTCCTCAAGAATCCACGCGTAGGTTTCGTCCCCGGCCCCAGCAGACACGGGTATGTTAATCATTTTACCCTCTCCCGCACCACTCCCGACATCTAGCACATCCCCGGTTCCTGGGTAGATACCTTCCTGATGTATGTCTACATGAACCACACGACCGTCGTCCCAAAATATCTCCTGTGTTCCGTTGCCGTGATGCGCGTCGAAATCAATTATCAACACCCTATTCATTTTCTTCAGAAGAGCAGCAGAAGCTACGGCCGCGTAGTTGAAGATGCAGAAACCTAGTGTTGGAGCTCCTAATGCCCTGCCTGACCTGCCGGCGTGGTGTCCTCCCGGTCTAGGAACTACCAACACGGCTTCCCTACTGTTAAGAGACTCGAGCGTTACGTGATACGTGGTAGTCATGTATGAGGCTGAGACGAAGTACGTGTGTTCGTTTACGTAGGTGTCAGGATCTATATAGTGAAAACCCCTAGACGATTCCCTCTTAATGTATTCCACGTACTCAGGGTCGTGAACCAGGAGTAGGATCTCTTCCTCAGGTTCTCGAATACCTACGAAACTCAATTGACTGGAGACCTCGGACCTGATTAACGCTTCAATAATTTTGATTGCCCTGGAAGGGTTTTCAGGGTGCCTGAATTGCGGGTCTGCGTGAAGTCTATGTCTAGAGTCATAAACTACTAGCACGGAACCCCCCATTACATCAGAACACTTCCAATGCTATTAAAGTTAACACAGCAACTCTACTTAAGGAGTGTTGGTTCTTAGAGTGTTAAGGTATAAAAGAGTTATTAACGAAAACAGACTACTATATTCTGGGTGGCTTGAGTGCTTGAGTTGAGAGAGGTTGACGTGGCTGTTGGTAAGAGGAAGATACTTTCAAACATTAACATGGTTGTTAAGCCTAGGGATCTACACGTGGTGTTAGGACCTAACGGTTCCGGCAAGACTTCCCTCCTCAACGCGTTGATGGGTATTAAGCCTTACGAAGTGATTAAGGGCAGCATTATTTTTGAGGGTTCCGATATAACTCAGGAACCTCCTCACGTCAAGGCTAGGAAGGGGATAGTGGTGGCGTATCAGTTACCTCCTCCCATTAAGGGGTTAGTGGCGGGGAGGTTCGCGGAGGAACTTATGAGGAGATTTAATGTCGAGAATAGTTATGCGGAAGTTCTCTCCGAGGTCTTAGAGGTTAGAGATCTCCTCAGTAGGTATTTATTTGATAAGATGAGCGGCGGTGAGAAGAAGAGGTTAGAGACGTTCCTGACCCTGCTTACTAAGCCTAGGGTTGCGTTGCTTGACGAACCTGATAGCGGTGTGGATGTGGAGTCCCTCAATAAGATGTCTGAAGCTCTGAAGGTTGCTTTGAGTAAGGGCACGTCTGTGGTGCTAGTTACTCACTCCCTACATATGCTTAGGCTTCTGAGAGATTACATAACTTCTGTTCACGTGCTTTACGGGGGGACTCTCGTGCATTCGGGGCTTTACGATGAGGTGGTGCCGTCTATAGAAAGGTATGGGTTTTCAGGAGCTTTAACTCAACTAGCTAGGATGGGGTGATTGTGTGGATCGTGAAACACTCTTGAAAGCGCTTAATAAACCCTCACCTTACGGTCCCGACGTCGACTTAAGCAGGTTCAACGTTGGGTTAGCTGAGGAGGGGGTTCTTGAGGAAAGGGAGGTTGATAAGATCTCAAGTAGGCTGGGGCTCGGTAGCGGTCTTTTAAGAAAAGCTGACTACCTCCAAGTCAATGAGTCCGTTCTCTCTAAGTTTATGCGTGAGAAGCTAACTGAGCGTGGCGCTGTAGTCTTACCTACTAGCGATGCTCTGAAGAAGCTTGACTGGGTTAGAGAGTATTCGTGGAGGTTGGTGAAGCCTGATACAGACAAGTATACTGCGGCAACAAAACTCTACGGTAACGAGCTAGGATTCTTCATATATGTCCCGCCAGGCATTAAGATCAAGGACCCCATATACACATGCCTCTTCATAACTAGGAAGGGGTATGCTCAGTTACTTCATAACATAGTGGTGGTGGATGATGGTGCTGAGCTAAACTTAGTTACTGGTTGCGGGGTTCCTGACCAGCCTTTAGGCTCCCTGCACGTCGGTATATCAGAGTATTACGTGGGGAGAGGGAGTAAGCTGACTTACACAATGATACACGCTTGGGCTCCGGGCATGGTTGTGAGACCTCGCACTGTTGTTAAGGTTGGGGAGGGAGGTGAGTATGTGAGTTACTACGTTATTTACTCTTCCGTAGAGTCTTTACAGACTTACCCGAAGGTTTATTTGGGTGAGGGCGCTAAAGCAACCTTAAATTCCATAGTTGTTGGTGTTGATAGAAGCGTCTACGACGTGGGTTCAGCCATAGTGTTAGAGGGAAAGGACTCTGCTGGTGAGATACTCTCAAGAAATTTAGGTAGAGGGTCTTCACTCATATACGCTAGGTCAAGGATAGAGGGGCGTGCAGGTCCTTCCAGAGGCCATATAGAGTGTTTAGGGTTGTTAGAAGGCGATAATGCTACTATAGAGTCACTGCCCGAGATAAGCTCCTCAAGTCCTGAAGCTGTCTTAACTCATGAGGCAGCTATAGGAAAGATAAGTGAGGATTTAATTAGCTACTTATTGAGTAAGGGGTTCTCTGAGGAGGAGGCGCGTGCGGCGATAATAAAAGGTTTTCTCAACATTGAAGAACCTAAGTTACCGCAGCAAGTAAGGGAAGTAATTAAGAGAACTATCGAGTACATAGCTTCTAGAGCTGTCGGCTAAGGAGTAAGTCATGCTTATAATCCGTGATAACATATGTTGAGGTAACAT
>DAIRVF010000117.1:0-4167 GCA_036802965.1 Zestosphaera sp. | reverse complement strand
CCCTGACCTGCGGCGGCGGATTCTTCTCAAGTTCTTTAACTATCGCGTCAATCTCCTCACGTCTGCAGATGTAGAACTCCCTGCACGCTTGAGTGGTTATTATGAAGCCTGGAGGTACTGGAAGACCTAACTGAGTCATCTGAGCTAGGGAAGCGCCTTTACCCCCCAACAATTTCTTATCCTTCCAATCGGCTTCCTCAAAGCCGTAGACGTACTTCATACCCACACCACATCACTCTCGTGTAATAAGATTGAATAAGGCTTTTAAATTGAATTTACCACATTACAGCTGAAAGCCCACTCTTTAGGGTGGGGCTCGGAGTTATCGACGCTGTGTTCGTCATCGCTCTAAGCTCACATACCTTAAACACTCATCATCAACGTAGATGCCGTATCAAACCTTAATAAGCTCCTCCCCATCCCGCTCAAATAACTACCTACCCACTAAAACACCGTAACCGTTTTCGCTAAGTTTCTGGGCTTGTCGGGATCCAAGCCTTTCTTGACTGCCGTGTAGTAAGCCAGTAACTGCAGGGGCACGACGTATGAGGTCGCTGAAGCCACCTCATGCAGGGCTGGCATCACGAAGCTAAAGTCCGCAAGGGATAAGGCTTCCTCAGCGTTATTCGGCGAGACCAGTATCGCGTAAGCACCTCTAGCTTTCATTTCCTCGATATTACTCTTTATTAACTCTTCTTCCTCCTTACTCAAGACAACAAACACTACCGGGAAGTCTTCCTCCACCAAGGCTATAGGACCGTGCTTTGATTCCCCCGCAGGGTATGCCTCAGCATGCACGTACGCGATTTCCTTCATCTTAAGCGCTCCCTCCATAGCGATAGGTAACCCGAGACCCCTCCCGAGATAGTACGCGTTATTCTTAACGCTCATCTTACCAGCCAGTGACGAAGCCAGTCCCTCACTCTCCTTCAACACCCCCGCAACTATTTCGGGGGTCTGGCGCAAGGCGTTGTAGATGTTGGCGACCACGGGAGGCTTTAAAACACCCCTCAACTCTCCCGTCTTAATCACTAGGTGTGAGAGGAGCGCTACCTGCGACGTGAAGGTCTTAGTAGCTGCCACCCCTATCTCCGGCCCAGCTCTTATGTAGATAGTCATGTCAGCCTCCCTAGCTATGGCGGACTCCACCACGTTAGTTACTGCAACGGTTAAAGCCCCCCTTTCCCTAGCTTCCCTAATCCCTCTCAACGTATCTATGGTCTCTCCAGACTGGCTAACACCGATGACTACGTCGCCTGGACCCAACGTGTTGAACCACCAACGACTCTCCGAGGATATGAGAGCCTCAGCCCACAAGCTAGCGTACTTCCTGAACAAGAGCGCGGTTATTAGTGTGGCGTGATAGGAAGTCCCGGCACCAAGCAACAACACCCTCTCAGACCTAGCTAGTACTCTAGCCACGTCACTCACAGACTCGCTAGCCGCGCTTAACGTGGAGGCTAGGGCGTATGGCTGCTCGTGGATTTCCTTAAGCATGAAGAAATCATATCCTTCCTTCAAAGCCATTTCAGGACTCCACTCAACAACCCTAACCCTACGCTCCACGTTGACGGGGAGCCACCTGACGGAACCCCCCTCCCGAATCATCCTCTCCACCACGACCTCCCTCGGGGTGATGTAGCCTGCCTCATCATCAACTAACACGATGACCCTCCTAGTATGGTTCAAGAAAGCCACCACATCACTCGCGACGAAATTACCTTTATCCCCTAAGCCTATTATTAGGGGCGACGTCTTCTTAGCGAAAAATATCTTTCTAGGATCGTCCAAGTCTATCATCGCCAGAGCGTAAGCCCCCTCAAGCAACTCAATACTTTTCTTGAAGGCCTCGTAAGCGCTAAACCCCTTCTTCTTAAAGGATTCTACCAAGTGCGGGATTACCTCAGTATCTGTGTCCGAAGCGAATCTATGACCCTCACCAATTAAGAACTCCTTAAGCTTCTTGTAATTCTCTATAATCCCGTTATGCACCACGGCCACACGACCTAAGCAATCGGTGTGTGGGTGAGCGTTCTCATCGCTCGGTCTACCGTGTGTCGCCCACCTAGTATGCCCAATGCCGTTAAACCCTGAAATAGAGTCAAAACCTAGTCTCTGAGATACCGCGTCTATCATACCCTTAGACTTCCTAATATCGAGTAATCCCCCCTCAGTTATCACCGCCAAGCCTACCGAGTCATACCCCCTATACTCAAGCCTCTTCAAAGCTTCCTTAATCAGCTTGCCGAGAGATTCTTGAGAAAACCCCTCCTCAGCAGTTATACCTATTATGCCGCAAACCACGCGCTCACAGCCTCGCACTTATTTTCTGGTTTAAAGAAATAAATAGTTTGAGTGAGGTAGACTGTCTTGAAGTTCTTGCTGGTTAATGATGACGGATTCGTGACTAAAGCACTACCCCTGACCTACCACACACTATCTTCCTTCGGCGAGGTACTGACTATAGTTCCTGAAATACCTAAGTCAAGCGGCGCTCACTCACTAACGCTACACAAACCCCTATTCCTGAGGGAACTCTTAATACACGATACTAAAATCTACGTAATAAACGGGACCCCGGTAGACGCCGTGCACGCCGCCCTACAGATACTCAACTATGAACCATCCCTAGTAGTTTCAGGCGTGAACATAGGTGAGAACACGTCATCACAAAACATCCTCTACTCAGGCACTATAGGGGCCGCGCTAGAAGCGGGCTTACTAGGGATCCCCTCAGTCGCTTTCTCAGCTGACGTAGAGAGTGATGAAGAATTAATAGAGCCTCGATACTCTTCTAAGGTAAGGAGAATAATAGAGGCTGTGATAAGCTTCATCGCGAGTAAGGGATGGTTTAACGGGGTAGACACCATATCGGTAAACATCCCTAAATCCGGTTTTAAGGGGGTGGTCATGCCCAGAACTCAGAGACTAAGATACTACCAGAGATTTGAGAGTAGGGTGGATCCTAGGGGGAGGAGGTATTACTGGTTAGTCGGTGATAAGATCACTGAGGAAGGCACGGACTCACACTACTTGAGTGAGGGCTACGTAGTCATCACACCGCTGAGAGTAGACTTAACACATCCAGCCCTAAGCGGTTGCGGCGAGCTAGACCCACTCCTCACTGAACTCATAAACTATCTCAACAACGCATTAAGCTACTCAGCTAGGTAGTTAGGGGGTTGAGGTCTATGGGCAGGGAGAGACTAGGAGGCTTCACACGCTTCGAGAAATACGAGGACGCACTCTCGAAACTACTGACTCAAGTCAACGTAACCCTTGAATCAGAGAAGGTGCTGGTCACGGACGCCGTCGGCAGGATAGTTGCTGAAGACACGTATAGTTTGAGGGACTACCCACCCGTTGATAGGGCCGCGCTAGACGGTTACGCAGTGAAATCACTGGACGTACTGAGCGCCTCACCAAGCAACCCAGCAATACTGAAGATCGTTGGAAGTGTTGAGGCGGGGGAAGCCCCTAAACTCACTATTAACTCGGGGGAGGCAGCCGTAGTCTTCACAGGCGCTACGATGCCGGAAGGCTCGGACGCGGTAGTCCCCTTCGAGGAAGCAGTCAGGAAAGAAAGCTTCGTCTACGTGTTAAAACCCGCTCAAAAATACAAGAACGTTAGCAGGACCGGCGAGGACATCAGGAAAGGTGATTTAATAATTAAGAAGGGTCTCACCGTAAGACCCTGGCATGTAGCCGCATTAATCGAAGCCGGGATCACGGAAATAAAGGTTTTTAAGAAACCTAGGGTAGGGATCATAAACGTCGGGAACGAGTTACTGGCCGGGGGAGGCGGTGAGATACCTAATTCAACGGGACCCCTAATATACGCGTACCTGAAAGAACTCGGTTGTGAGCCCGTCTTAATAGGTGTGGTGCCTGACGACGTGGAAGAAATAACCAACACAGTTTCAAGAGTTTTAAGAGACTTCGACATCCTCATAACTACTGGGGGGACCTCCGTCGGCGGTAAAGACCTAGTTCCTGAAGCACTCTCTAGAATTAAGAGCGCGAACTTAATCTTCCACGGCGTCAATCTAAGACCTGGTAGGACTGCTGGAGCATACTTAATTGAGGGCAAGCCAGTACTAATGTTTTCAGGCCTCCCCGTAGCGGCTTTAGTAGGTCTTGAAGCGTTCGTCAAACCCTTAATAAGGC
>DAIRVF010000116.1:0-4195 GCA_036802965.1 Zestosphaera sp. | reverse complement strand
CATCTATATATACACTGGTTTTCTTCCTAACCATACAGACACCAATAAGTATACACTGAAAGAAGTATAATAAAAACTAATTATGATGAAAGTTACCAGACCGGTCTTTTAGCATGTGTGGCACATGCTCGTGGCCTCGGGTACGGTACTCTCGCGCTACTTACGGAACTACTAGTGAATTCTAGATTTGCTCAAAGCTCTCTAATAATATAGTATCTAAAGCACGCGTTATCTTTTAACCCATCACCGGAACAAGCTTTTAATCATGGTTGAGTCCGTGACGTTCTCGCGAGCTAGTTTCGTAGAGCTTGAAAACATTATTAGTATTCTGATGTTTTATTTCGGGGTAGTGAGGTGTGTGTATTGGATTCATGGTTTTACGTGGTGATCGGCTTACTGCAAGGTGTTTTTGAGTGGTTGCCGGTCTCAAGTAAGACTGTCTTAATGTTATTCGCGAGTTTAGTTGGGGGTGTTTCTATGTTAGAGTCTTATCTTCTAGCTTTGGTTCTTCAAGGAGGTACTGTGGTGGCAGCTGTAGTATTCTTCAGGAGAGTTCTTACTCGGCTGTTTCACCAAAGTAGCTTACTTGAGTTTCTTGTTGTGTCGACTGTGGTGACCGGGGTCTTAGGTATTCCGATATACGTCATCGTTCGGGTCCTCCTGTCAGGGCTTGAGTTCTCAGCCACTACTTTATTGATTGGCTTGCTTTTGTTATTTCAGTTCTTCATGAGGAGAGAGGATGGGGGAGGGGTTAAGTCTATTGAAAACGTTAACTTAGTGGACTCGGTTTTGTTCGGCGTAGCGCAATCTCTGTCTGTGTTACCCGGGGTGAGTAGATCCGGTACCACGATCACGGCGTTGGTTTTCATGGGTTATAAGCTGGAAGACGCTATGAAGCTGAGTTTTCTGGCTTCCATCCCGGCTAATCTTGGGGGAGCTCTACTAGGATTTTATACTTCTGACGTCGTGGTTGCGGACTCCTTGAGTGATTTGATGACAGCTTTCTTAGTCTCAGCTATAGTGGGTTTCTTAACGATTAAGTACTTGATAAGCTTTTCATTAAAGCACTCGCGGAAGTTAATCTTGCTGATGTCTCTAATCACTATAGTCATTGGTTTATCGGGACTTGCTTTAAGGGCTTGAGTACTGAGCTATCCTGAAATAACTTAAGCTTTCTCAAATGATTATTACTGGAGTGAGGTCGTTGACTTGCGAGAGTGTGAGAATAAGGAAGATGACGAGGGTTTTGTCAGGGGTTGCTATCGTAGCGGTCATGGTCAAGCCCTATAAGTGTCCTCACGGTAAGTGTATTTACTGCCCCGGCGGTCTCGAGTACGGCACTCCTCAATCGTATATTGGGGATGAGCCAGCTTTAATGAGAGCTAGAAGGGTTGATTACGATCCATACCTTCAAGTCCACGTTAGGTTAAGGCACTACAGAGACTACATCGGCTGGTACCCTTCTAAGGTTGAGCTGATCGTTATGGGCGGTACTTTCCTAGCTTACCCTCAAGACTATCAGGAAACGTTCATCAAGGAGGTTTACAGAGCTATGAATGACTTCCCGGAGATCCTCCCACGAACGGAAACCATGTTGGAGGCAGAGCAGGAAAGGAATGAGAGAGCTTCGGTTAGGTGTGTTGGCTTGACTATAGAGACTCGGCCTGATTGGGGGCTGGAGAAGCACGCGGATATGATGCTTAGGTACGGGGCTACTAAGGTAGAGTTAGGTGTTCAGAGCGTGTACGATGACGTGTTAGCTCTCGTTAAGAGAGGTCATAACGTGGCTGACGTCATCAAGTCTACCAGGGTTTTGAAGGACGCGGGGTTTAAGGTAGCTTACCATATAATGCCGGGTCTCCCAGGAAGTGATTTAGAGAGGGATATTGAGGTTATTAAGACCATATTCGAGGACCCTGACTTCAGGCCGGATTACCTCAAAATATATCCCACACTAGTTATTGAGGGTACCGAACTCTACGAGATGTGGAGGAGGGGGGAATATAGAGCCTTAAGTGACGAGGACGCTGTAAAACTGATTTCAGAGATGTACAGGTATATCCCTAAGTATGTCAGAGTTCAAAGGATTCAGAGGGATGTGCCGGCTCAGATAATAATCGATGGTCCTCGGAAAAGCAATCTGAGGGAGTTGGTTGAGGAGGAGTGTTTGAGGAGGGGAATAAAGATATTGGAGATTAGGTGGAGGGAGGCTGGTAGAGCCATGGTTAAGAGAGGGGTCACCCCCAGACTCGAAGCTTTACAGCTTTGTAGGATGAGGTATGAGGCTAGTGAGGGTGTGGAGGAATTCCTCTCTATTGAGGATCCTCAGAACGACATCTTGGTAGGGATACTTAGGTTAAGGATTCCGTCACAGCACGCGCATAGACCCGAAGTTGCTGGCGGTAGGAAAGCCTTGGTTCGTGAGCTACACGTGTATGGAGTTCCCGTCGCTCCAGGAGAGGAACCCGTCAGCGGCCTGGAGTGGCAGCACAGAGGCTTCGGCAAGAAGCTCCTTTTCGAGGCAGAGAGAATAGCTGCGGAGGAGTATAACGCTAAGGAAATACTTATCTTGTCAGGCGTTGGTGTACGCGATTATTACAGGTCCCTAGGCTATAGAAAACCCCCTAACTCACCTTACATGCATAAAAGTCTTAAGTCTTGATTGCTAAGCAGTAGTAATTCTTATTTAGCGGTTTCCTGACCTCCCCCGGTACGTAAACCCCCTTCTCAAACACTCTGAAGCCGACGATCTCGAGTTCCTTAACTAACTCGCTAACGCTGTAGAGGTGGTATGTTCTGCAAGCAACTCTAGAACACCTAGTTATGTCCCAGAAGCTCTCTTTTCTTCGTAAGAAGTAGGTGAGTATGTCCTTCAAGACCTCGAGGACTAGTGGTTTCTGCCACCTAGCCCATACAACCACTAGTAGCAGACCCCTCCTCCTCAAAACCCTCCGACACTCACACAGCGTTCTTAAGCGGTCGGCACGCGGTACTATGTGGTGGAGAGAAGCTATTAAGAGTAGTGAGTCCATGGAGTCTGACCTCATAGGAAGTTCCCTCATATCAGCTAACACTGGGTATAATCTGTGTGAGAGGTTCTCTGGTGTTTCTTTAAGAGCTCTGTGAATCATCTCGACGGAGACGTCTATTAAGACCCCTCTGAGCGCTTCGTTGAGGGCGGCTAGGTATCTGGAGTGCTGTCCAGGACCTGAACCTAGGTCAGCGAACCAAGTTGTCTCATTACTCAAGGCTTTACTCACTATCTCCCACGGCCTCCTCCTATAACTCTCAGCTATTAGGTCATACTCCATTAAATCATGTTCCCCCGGGAAACTACCTACGATCTTCTTCTTAAGTTCGTTAGAAATATATTAACGGGTAATCACATTGTTTAGTGACATGATGAGAAGAGGGTCTAGTGAGTTGAGATGAGCGGTGCCGGAAATGCTGAGTTAACGCGTCTGCTTCGGATAGACCCAACTTACCTGATAGTTTTCCTTCTATTATTTGTGGGTTTCTTCACATTGATTAACTTGGTGTCGGCTGTGTTAGGATTTCAGGAAAGTGCTTTGCAGAGGTTTTTCACAGTGCTTAACGCCGCTTCCTTCGCTACGTTGGTGGTTATCGCGATCCTATACACGATTCAGCAGAACGAGGACACAGCTAAGATACTCTTGATTAGTTGCGGTGTTTTCGTGGTATCTTACTATAGCTACGTGTTCCTCAAGGCGTTCAGCAGGAGCTTAGTGATAATACCTTACCCACTACTAATAGAGCTCAGAGGCGTTAACGGCTCAGCCTACGTCGTGGATTTATCGCAGATAATTATCATCGCGTTACTCGCGCGTTACGTTTACAAGAAGTTTAGGAAGCCTGCGTCTGAAAGCCGATTGTTCGAGGGCGGAGAGTAGGTTAGGTAATGAGGGTCCCGTAACGTAAGGTCTAAGTGGCGGGTCAGGCTGGCTAATCTGAGTGGTTATGCATGCTGCAAACACTTATAAGCTCTTGTTTTTTATTTGTTTTGGCGCCGCGGTAGTATAGCCCGGTCAAGTATGCGGGCCTCTCGAGCCGCGTTAAGCGTGGAAAGCCCGTGACCCGGGTTCAAATCCCGGCCGCGGCACTATTCCTGCTTCCTACGCCCTAATGTGAAGGTGTGCCCTCTCACGTCAACTAATTCAGCGTTTAGTTTTTTAGC
>DAIRVF010000115.1:0-4231 GCA_036802965.1 Zestosphaera sp. | reverse complement strand
TTTTAGGGTCTATAAACAGCGGGTTTTGGTTAGATGATGAAGGTTGAAAGCGATGATTTAATGATTTGAGGCTGGGGGCTGATCTAAAACGTTTTGACTGTTCCTGCGATTCTTCCTTAACTCCTATTTAAGAGCCTGAAAATTATCTTAGGGGCTGTGTTTAGTGGGTAAAGCTATAGTCATTTCCGGAACTCCCGGAGTTGGCAAGACGTTGGTTGCGACCCGGCTTGCGTCTAGGTTAGGTCTTAGCTATTTAAACTTATCAGATTTGGTTGTGAGGGAATCCCTATATGTTGGCGTAGATGAGGTTAGGGGTTCTCTTATAATAGATGAGGATCGCTTAGTAAGTAGGCTTACTGAGTTATTGAGTAGAAGTGAGTCTGACGTTATCGTAGATAGTCATTACGGCGAGGTAATCCCTGACGAGTTTGTTAAGGCAATATTCGTGCTTAGACTAAGCCCGGCCATACTGTACGAGAGGCTTGCTTCGAGAGGGTGGGATAAAGAGAAAGTGAGGGAGAATGTGGAAGCCGAGATACTGAGCATATGTACTTATAATGCTTTAAACGAGCACCCGGAAACCAAGGTGTGTGAGATAGACGTGACTAATAGGGAAGTCGATGAGGTAGTGGAGGAAATCATAAGCGTGCTCAATAAGGTTAAGAAGTGTGAGGTATGGGTTGACTGGCTATCTAACGAAGCACTGAAAGACTTTATTACTAAGCTCCTCAGCACTTCCTAGCGTTAGCGTGACGAAAATAATTAAGGTCTATTTTTAAAGACTGACCGAATAATATCTGTCGGTGCTTCAAGTGGAGTTGCGTGAGGGCTTACTACGCGACGAGTGTACGGTAACAAACATACGTAAGTCGCTAATACCTGGAATCGTAATAGTTTCTTTAGACTGCCAAGGAAGTAAGGTCGAGTTTGACGTGCTGAAGGAATTGCTGGTTGTTTCAGAGGGTAGTAAGACGGAGTATACCTTAAGCAGAGAGAAACCAGAATACGACGAGAAAAAAGACTTTGTCGCGTGGGGTTACGTGATAAGCAAGAAAAACGTGGAGACAACTCCACCTAAGCAAAAACTGATTGTGTCGTTATGGGGCTACATGGTAATGATAGAATCTAGCGAAAACATTAATAGTTGCTTCAACCTAATGGATAAGGTCTACTTCAAGCTAAAGCATTCGTGACGCACGTTCTACTAGTAAAACAAAAGAGTTAAACAAACACTGACTCAGGGAAGGTATTTTAGTCTGAGTTAAGGAGACCTCGATTACTGGGACCCTTAAACCCTACCCACTACCTTCACTCTATCCAGTCTAGGTTTCGATAGTGCTTTGCCGCACCCAGGACACCTATTACCTACCTTACTGAAGAGCTCGTCCGGCGTCGGCACACCAAAACTATCTTGTCCGACGGACCTAAACACGAAGAGAGTTTTGCCACAGGAACCACACTTATATATGACCGGCATAAGAGTCCCTATTAGACACTATATTACTCAAGCAAATAACAATATGCGTACTAAATACGGGTGAGTATTACTCGCTTTAAGTGACTAGCATCAATAATACATAGATGAAAGAATTAAAACAGGACATAAGAGTATTACTTTAATTCTGAAACATAGCTAAACCACCTTCACACGAAGCTTTACAACCTGAAAGCCTCACACCCTAGGGCGGGGAGGAGGTCAGGAACCAAGATGGGATTCACGACAAAACTAACTTCAGACCCTCACGATCCACTACTGAGAACAACTTTCTTTACCTTAATCTCATTTGTTTGGAATTAGATAGAGCTTCATGTATTTCTCCGCTACGTACGTATTCTTGAATATCTTCCTAGCTTCACCCAGTAAGTCACTGATGTTCTTATATCTAGGTGATATGTGGTAAAGTATGAGTGTTTCAGCGCCGCATCTTAGAGCTGTTTCGGATGCTTGAATAGCTGTTGAGTGCTTATATTCACGGGCTTTGTCGCTCATATCACTACCGAAGGTTGAATCATGTATTAATACCTTCACGTTTTTACATGCCTTAATAACGTTATCTGAAGTTGTAGTATCTGAAACGTAGCATACGCTGATAGCATCGGAAATATCTACTCTATAAGCCAACGTAGGTATTGAATGCTCAACCCAGAAAGCTCTTATTTTGAAAGGTCCTTCGATGAGGGTCTTACAGCAATCTATTCTCACAACACTTACCTTACTTTCCGGGTTGCGGGTCGTTTCCCTGAGTGGTTCTATGAAATCACCGCACCCCTCGCACACCTTACTTTCCTCACTAACCTCATTGATCACTAACTCATACTCTGGGTAGAAGTAGAGGTACTCAAACGACTTAATTAAGTAGGTTCCCAGCCCTGCAGGACCGATTATTAAGAGTGATGTGGTGATATTCGCTAAAGACCTTGATTGAAGGAGGGGTATCAAGCCTAGAACATGGTCTCCGTGCATGTGAGTTACTAAGATCGGGTTTACGGACGCAACACTCTTACCGACTTCCAAGAGTCTGTGCTGTGTCCCCTCACTAACGTCTAGGAGCAAGTTCTTTCCGCCGTAACTAATTAAGACGGAAGGCATTTCGTCACTGCCTGGATAAGGTCCTCTAGAACCTAGGAACGTCACTATTACCGGATTCATTCCTTCCTCACCACGAAAATATCCCTGGTTAGAGATCCGTGAACCCAGTTAGGGATTCTCTCAACGATCGTGAATCCCGCGTTAATAATCATTTCCTCGAGAGGCATGTCTATCCTCTGAGCGAAAACCATGTAGCCGTTCTTCCTCAACACCCTGTAACTCTCCCCTAGAAAGCACTTCATTAAGTTGATTAAGTCCATGTCCGCGGGTTTACTCATGCGACCGTACGGGGGGTCAGTAGCTATGGCGTCAACCCTATCTAATGGGATATGGCAAGCGTCACCGCCCACCACTTCAGGAACACACCCGTAGTGAGCCAAGTTTCTAGCAGCGCCTTCAGCTAGCTTAGGATCTACCTCTACGCCAACATATCTTAAGCCTACGGAACAAGCTTCCAGTAAGAAGCCCCCCACACCACAAAAAGAATCTAAGATAACGTGCCCCTCCCTAACGCTAGCTCTGCTCAAGTTTACGAAGACTCTAGCCATGTATGGGGTCATAGTGCCTGGCGAGTAAAAAGGCCTTTCAGCAGGTTCACGTGCTCTGTAAGGTCTTAAATCCCTCTCATAAGTTCTTAAACCTACCACAACACACCCCTCCGAAACTATGATGTCCAACCTCTTATTCCCCCCTCTACATAAGCTCTCGGACAACTCGTTCACAACTCTTAACACGTCTTCATAACTTACTTGACTCCCGTACTGCTTCACCCTTCTGAAGTTCACGTAGTCGTAACCCCCATGAGAGCATACGTCAGAATCTCTTAGAACCTTCTTAATGCCTTGAACCCCGTCAACAACTTCTGAAACCCCTAGCAAGACGCCGGCATACTTACTTAAGACAGTCCTACTCAGGACGTCCTCCAAGGGCTCAGAACTATCAACGATAACGACCTGATCTAGGTGAGCCACGAGCTTATACCCTACTCTCTCAGCCTCCATCACCGCCCTCAACTCAAGTAACGGCAACTCCCTGTGTTCACCAGAAAGATAAACGTAGTAAAGCATTTCCTCTCTAGAGATTCATTATCGAGGACTTTATTAAACTTGCTATCTACTTAGGTTAACGAACCCTCCTAAACCAAGCCTCTTAATAGACTCAGCAAGCTCCTCCGACACATCAAGATACTCTACTAAGTTACTCGTTAATCGCTGTCTCACAGTATTCAACACCACCACCTTATTAACCCCTGAAAGCCTCAGCTTATTTAGCGCGTCACTCACGAAAAGCCCGTGCGACGCTAGAACGTAGATCTTGCGAACACCCCTACTAGCTAAGTACTTAGCTATGCTAGCTATTGTACCACCGGTACTTATTATGTCATCAATTATGACGGCGTTAACCCCGGTCACGTCCAGATCCTCCGGTAATTGATGAGTGACTTCCCCCGTCACTCTATCCCTAACCTTCTTAATCGTCACGTAATCCTTATCGAGGAACTCCGCTATCAGCTTAACCCTCCTTGACGCGCCGACGTCTGGAGCTACGAGTATGTAAGGCTCTCCCACGTTGTTCTTTATGTACTGACTGAACGTCTTAACAGGCAATACGTTAATGATTAAATCGTTGAATTCCTCTAAG
>DAIRVF010000114.1:0-4310 GCA_036802965.1 Zestosphaera sp. | reverse complement strand
TCACAGAGTTGGGCAGTATTATCTCCACGATATCAACCAACCTCTTCTCTGAACTCTCTAGCGTTCAGCTGACGCGTGAGGTAGAAGAAAGACTCGATAAGATAATTACGGGAGAGTTAAGCAAGGATGAGGTGGTGAGGGAAGTCACGTCCGTGCTGAAACCCAGGCTAATCAGTATAAAGAAACTCCTAGACAGTGATGAATCTGTTAACGAGTTAAGGAGGTTAGCAGGTCTTGACAGCGGTGACGCATCCTGTGTGATCTGCCAAAGACTTGCAGAATTCAGTCATGAGGGGTTAAGGTTATGCAGGTTTCACGGAATAGCTTATGAGAGGTTGAGAGAGTCTTATGAGGCGTGGAGTAGGAAAACCAAGATTTCCTTCATAGAGTTTCTTAATAAGGTTTTGACGCTTAAGTCTAGCGGTAAGTACGTCAGGGAAATAGCTGAGTTGCTGTTATCTAGAAGGAACTGACCTCCTCCCCGTCCTGAAGGGCGAGGCTTTCGGTTGTAAGGGTTCTCCAAGGCCCTATTAGCGGCTGGAAACTTATTAAGGACTTATTTCTAGGTCATGACACGTTCCCATAAACTTCTAATGAGGAGGGTTAGATACCCTATTCCGGGCACTTTAATGACTGAGTTCCCTATACTCAATACCTTCCCTGTTACTAGTTCTTTAGGTATGCATCCATCAGGTAGAGCGTTGTTATCTCCTTTAATGACGTAGCAGTTATTACGGATTTCAATTATTCTATGTATTACGTAGTTTCCCCTACCCTCATATATCACTACGTCACCTACCCTCATTTCACTAGTTCTGTACACTATCACCACATCCCCGGTCCAGAGCAGGGGTTCCATAGACTTGCCCTCCACGACCGCTAGCGTGAGCGTGCCGGTCAGAGCGAGTGTTAAGATAATTATCAGCAATACTACTAGAGCTAAGTCGATGAATTGACTAAATCTCATTATTCCTCCTCCAGTATGTCGGAGATGTCTACTTCTATTACTTTGCCCTCCCTCCTCTCACCAGAAGTCTCGCCCTTCCTCTTATGCTTCTTTCCTTCACCGAATGAAACCTCTCCTTCAGGACCTACCTTAACAGTTGATACCTTGCCCTTCCAGCTATAACCACAAGACGAGCACTTGAAGCTTCCTAGGACCGTTATAGTTATCCTCCCGTAAGCGTCTGGTAAGGGACTTATGACTTGCCATGTCCTCTCAGGACTTACTTCAGCACCGCACCTAGGGCACTTAACCACTTTAAGCACCTAAAACAAGAATTTATGGGTGTTTATATATTGTGAACGGCGTTCTCAGCAACTCCCTCACTACGTCCCCGCTTACTTCTTCTCACTACATACTCCATAAACGAACTCATCAAGACATTTACTCAAGACTTGAAAATCTATTATCTTAGGAGTCTTCCTCTCCGACCACAAATAAATCTTCAGGTTTGGTTCTCTGAGAGTCTTAAATAAGCGTACCACGGTCTCGGATATGGACGAGTTCTGCAGGTACGACTCCCTATTAACGTAAGTACTGATCCTAACGACTGTTACTCCACGTTTCCTAAACCAGAGTAACTCGTTCCACAAGTACGTGAAGTATTTCTCGGGTTTCTCAATTCCGTGAATACGTGAAGGTATGTCAACCCTGTTGAGGATGAGGAGTTTTGGTTGATGCTGCCTCACTAACTCTATTTCGTGCGTGTATAGTTCTTCTAGACTCATCGTGGCCGGGTTAACGTACTCAACGCTAACTAACTCGTTGATTAACTTCTTGAGTGTGTCGCAGCTTCTTGGCGATTTCTTAGCAGCATACTCTACTAGTGAGTCTATGAAGGTGTGCGGCGGTCTAACGTAGTCTATTACTAAAGTCTTAAGCTTATGTTTCAGTGCTAGCGATAAAGACACCAACCCTGGCACGTAATTCTCTGTTGACCGTGCGTCAGCAGGGATCACAACAAACATCGATGACCCAGCACTAATAGGTCCTAATAATTCGTTAAGTTCTTTGCAGGGGTACTCATAACTCACGCCACGTATTATCGGTGGGAGTTCCTCAAGTTGTGGTGGTAGGAACGAGCGTATGCCTACCTTATCAATTATCTTGAAAGGTACCTCACCAATACTTACCGGTGCTTCCCTAGCTTTTCTAATTTCTATGAATCTAGTCACTAAACCTCTCTCCATACACTGCCTCAGAAACAGCACCACGTCTGACACGAATTCTATGTCGCCTAAGTTTAGGGCTTCTCTACCCATAGGGATCTCAGCTACTAACACGACTAGAGATTTCTCAATTTTCGCGAGATTGTAGAAGAAGTTTTGAAGTATTGCTCTAATCTCGGAGTTCTTCTCTATTAATCTGCTTAAGGGTGTGAAGCTATCTACTACCAACACTTTATACTTGCTTGAGTAAGTGCTTAACTCATTAATTAACGTGTTGATTAGCTCAGGATCCATTATTATCGGTAATCCGTAATACTTAAACAAGTCTCTAGACTCTAGCTCACCGAAATCCATGTTGAAGTCTCTCATATGTCTAAAGAAAACCTCCTTAGTTTCCTGTAAAGAGACGTAAAGACAGGGGATACCTCTACTCGCGTTAGCGTAGCAAATAGTTGACGCAAGCAGGGTCTTGCCCGCGCCAGGATTCCCAGCAATTAAAACAAGAGCTCCGAAATCTACAACCTTACCTAAGATATCATCTAGGCTCTCGACACCTAACACGAACCTAGGACTCTGAGAAATGATGCCTCACCACTCCTTACTTGACTCGATTTTCTAAATCCTAATTAACTTATAGGTAAATAAATGTTATGAGTGTTTAAGACTATGTATTCTTAATACGTACTATGATTACTCACACGTCGTATGTATTGCTTATGCACAATCCTTAATATATTAGAAAACCCTTTGTAATTGCAGGTAATGTAATATGGAAACACGTAAAATACTAAGTATAAGTGCTTTAACAATATTAGTGCTTGCTTTAGGCACGGCACTAGCTATGTGGTCTGAGACACTATGGATAAATACGACAGTAAATACTGGTGAGGTAGACGTTAAGTGGTCTGAGTGGTGGTGTAGTGACGAGGGTTCAGATCCTCAGGGTGAAGGCTACAGTAATGAGGAAGGCAAGGACGTGGCTTCATGCGACGTTGAGGTTGAGGTAGAAGACGATGAAGGAGACGCTATTAAATTACTAGTGACAATCAATAACGCTTATCCAGGATACGCTGTTGACGTATACCTAGTAGTAGATAACATAGGCACGATCCCTGTTAAGCTATATGACTACAGTATTCCAGAGATAGAGGACCCGATAATAATGTATCTCATGATACCTGAGGACACACAGATAGACCCATTATGCAGCGCCACGTACACCCTACACATCGAGATTCTCCAAGAAGCTGAGGAGAACACGACATACGGACCCTACGAGATAGTCCTAGTATTCGCTCAGTGGAATGAGGTAAGTGACTAACGCGGTGCTAAAAATGTCGAAGGGGTTCATTAAACAATTAAGTGTCGTGGCTTTGGTAGGCATGGTTCTAGTGGCTCTAGCTATGTGGTCTGAGACATTAATGGTAAACACTGTTGTGAACACTGGGGAACTTGACTGGAGATTCGTTCCTGGCTCGATAATATATTCAGATGCTTGCGGTCTGCCGCCCGGCCCCTGGCCCTTTGGTAACGACTGGAACGCTTCGTACTATCCTTATCCTGGAGCTACGCAATTAGATAAGGACGTAGGTTGTACTAGCGTGACTTTAATTGATAGCGATGGTGACGGGGATTACGATACTATGGCTGTCACGCTCAATAACGTCTACCCATGGTACTATACTCACATAGCGTTTAAGGTACATAATGACGGGACAATACCTCTCAAGATTTGGAGAGTCGTAATTAACGGTGTTGAGTATTATGAGCTGAACGAGCAAGAACTAAATCAAGGTGTTGAGTTAGATCTCGACGATGACGGGAAACCTGACGTTACC
This sequence comes from Zestosphaera sp., assembly GCA_036802965.1. Taxonomy (GTDB): domain Archaea; phylum Thermoproteota; class Thermoprotei_A; order Sulfolobales; family NBVN01; genus Zestomicrobium. The sequence goes on along the minus strand of DAIRVF010000114.1, from coordinate 300 downwards.
GTGTGGTGGGGTGATAACTTCGGGGTGCAGCTACATCCTTGCCAGTCAGCGGACATAAGCTTTGATTTAACAGTGCTTCAGCCAGCACCTGAAGGAACTTCGCTAACTATATACATAAGTTTCGAAGCGATTCAGTGGAATGAGTACTACGTACCTACTACCATACCTGAAGCTCCTACAACTACGTATGGTCCTGCCTAAAGCTTTAGGCAGGGGTCTCATTAAGAGTGAAATAAAAACTTTTTTGTTTGAAATAAAACTAAATTGAGATGTGAGTTTACGATGACTATAGTGTTTAAC
>DAIRVF010000113.1:0-4327 GCA_036802965.1 Zestosphaera sp. | reverse complement strand
GGGTAGCCACGTGATAAATAATTTCCTGTATGCATGTAACATCAGGTGTTTGGTTTGGAGTGTGCTCGTTTGCTGAGTTACCCAGTATTGAACGAGGACTTGATTAATAGGAGGCTTAATAAGTTGAGTTCTTTAGGGTTTAGGGGTTGTGTTGATTTAGGTGATTACGAGTTATGGGGGTTTAAGGTTTTAGGGAAGGGACACTCATCGGTTGTTTTAGCTGTTGAGTTCGCTGGGATAGGTCGTGCGGCAGTGAAGGTCTTGAGGACTGACTCGAAGAGTTCTTCACTGCTACGTGAGTGTGATTTAATGAGGAGAGCTTTCCCAGTAGCTCCCATGACTTACTACTGCGACGATGAATTCATCGTTATGGAGTTGGTCAGGGGTGTTAAGCTGGGGGACCTCGCACCTAGGATAAACTCATGCAGAGACTTAATCACGTTGTACCTTAAGGTATTGGCGAGCGCGCGCTACCTAGACATGAAAAACATAACGCATAAGGAATTAAACGTGTTAAGAGAGCACGTGATAATAGATGTTGAAGGTAGGGTCAGAATAATCGACTTCGAGTCAGGATTCGCGGGATTCTCGTGCAACGTTTGCAGGGTTTTCTCGGCGTTGTTTGTGAGGGATCGTCGAATTAGGAAGTGCTGCGATATTCGAGAAACACTTAAGAAACTACTCTTTGAGTTACTGAGTTCTTATAAGGAGACTAACTCTGAGCACGCCTTCGCGAGTCTGGTTAAGACTATAATCGACGTATGCGGAAGTAGTTCGTGTGAATGCGTAGGTTAGTGCCTACGGAACCCTTCCCTATATAATCGTTTAATTCATCGACCTGCATTCTTCTTAAAGCATCCCTAAATCTTATTAACTCCATCAAATCTTCCTCTGTGAAGGGTCCTGACCTAATCAAGATTAGGTAGCAGTCTCTTGATATTACACCTCCTCCAATCCCCCTATACATCAACGTATTACTCAACGATCTCACATCATGTGGTGACGGAAGGCAGTTGTTTGGGTGGGTGTGTAAGCTGAAGAGAGCTTTACTCATAGGAACCGCGATCTTGTTTTCCTCACCCTCAATCAGGTATCCTTTCCCGTTATTTAAGACTGCCAGCAAATACTCAACACCTGTCTGGCTAGTGATGTAGGTGTATGGGGTTAGCAACCCTATGGATTTACTCAAGACTTCCTTAACTATCTTCTTGTTAAGTAGGGTGTAGGGGTCCTCCCCCATCGAACACGCGTCGTCGCTGTACTCGTAATTCGCTACCACCTCGTTCTCCCTTCCCTCCTCTAAACTCATTAACTCGTCAGGCTTCTCACCTATCTCCTCACAACAATACTCCACGGATGGAGCAGTGGGTTTATCCCTAACCCTCACTTTCGGGTTCACACACTCGAAATCCTCGATTAATTCGTAAAGAGCTCCTTCAACGTAGTAGAACATAGCTATTAAGTGCGTCCACTCCTCATCAATTTCCAGGAACTGTCTACTCAAGGCATCACCTTAATATCTAAATAGATGCATTTGCTGGTCGACGTAGGGATCGTGCTTAGAGAGCTTCTCAAAAAGCTTATTAAACGTTCTTTCTACGAGGCTTAGGTCTTTAGAGAAGTAGCCGTTGAGGATTAGGTTTGACGTGACTATGTCTGAGTACAATTCCCTACTTATTAGCCCCTTATCCAGAGCTATTGAAGCTAGGTTGGTTAAGTCTAGCTCAGGCAGGTAGAGTCCTTTAAGTAGTAGGATATAGCTCCTGAGGAGGGATGTTAAGGCATGTTTTAAGTCGCTAATCCCGCCGTCTTTCCTATACTTAAAGTAGTGATCAACAGCTTCCTTAATTAAGCGTAAAGCCTCTGAATAGCAGGACGTGGACAACGAGGGAACCTCACTCGATGTTCGCGTGTCTAGACCTTAAGTCCTCCTCCGTCTTACCTAACCTAGCCATCAATTCAGCGATGACGGCGTCTAGCATGACTAGAGCGGCGACCTCAAAGAGCGTCCCTAGAGGTGCTAGAGGTTCGTAAATCCCCATCAATTGTCTGACGTTGTAGTCATCCTCACCGCTTATCTTCGTCCTTCCCGGAACCTTCACGACAATGTCTGAGAGCTTGCCTAGGGGTGAGTCCGGGTACGAGGTTATGCTAACTACGATGGCTCCTAAGTTCTTAGCTACCTCAGCCGCAGTAACGACGAGCTTGGTTCTCCCGGAACCGGAAATAGCTATTAACATATCTCCCGGATTCAATGGAGGGTTTATAGTCTCGCCGAACACGTAGACGTTGTAACCTAAGTGTGATAACCTCATAGCGAAAGCCCTGCCGACAAGACCTGACCTCCCAGCACCTAAAACCAAGATCTTCCTAGAATCATAGTAGATACTAACCAACCTATTAATGAATTTCTCAACCTCCTCCAAAGAAAGCTCGGTGAGCGAGTAACTCAAGAATTTCGAGATACTCACGAAAGCTTCCTTAAATACCTGCACCTACTCCCTTACAAATATCTTGATATCAAGGTATAAAAAGTTATTAATTCAGCTACGCGAATTATATCGTGATGATGAAGGAGGTGAACTCGGAACTGGTGATGAGCGGCTAAAGAACTGACCAATCTTCTCAAGAACTAATAAAGGTTAACTATGTGAGCATTAATTAATGAACCTTCATTGCTTGAATGCGCATGGGATTCCCGCGAACTTAACTCCTCGCAAAACTTATATAAGTGAGTAAAGTATTCGTTAACGGTGGCGTAGCCGTTCTCTTTACGAGGGTGTGGGGAGGTAGGGTTTGATTGATTCACGAACACACGCTTGGCTCTCGTTAATGCGCCAGATATCGGGTAGTGAGAGTAGATGTCTTGATCGAGAGTTGGTGATCGAATATTCTAAGACACTGGATTTAGTCGGTGTTGACGGCATGTACGCGGGGTTAAGGGGCGAGTTATGTTTCAAGTCATTACTACCCCTAGCTCTTAAAGCTCTTGAGGGAGGTGCCGACATTTACGAGGTATCAAGTCTCCTGAGTTGGAGAGATTTTGAGGAACTCGTCTCGGAATATCTGAGACTCTCAGGTTACGAGAGTATTCAAAACCTGAGGATTAAGCCGAGGAGGTACGAGTATGATATCGTGGCGCTAGACCCTGTGTCTAAGATTGGTTTAATCATTGACTGCAAGCACTGGTCCCCCGGCTACGGTAAGAGAGGGAAGCTCAAGTACGTGGCTAGCGATCACGAACAAAAATGTGTGTACCTAATTAAGCAGTGTCAGCTACTAAAGAACGAGTACAGGATACTCGCCAAAGCTAGGTGGTTCGTCCCGGTAATCGTCACGCTAACAGACGTGGTGAGGGGCTTCTTAGAAGGGGTTCTGGTAGTCCCTATAGGTACCTTCAGGGATTTCTTAATCAACCTAGAACTCTACGTAGACTTAATGAAAACGAGAGAGCGCTCCCCGAAAATATTGAATGAATGCTTTTCTGAGAATCCTACTTCTCAGAGGGGGAACGGATAGGAAGGTTTACTCAGGTACGTAAGGAACCTCACTCGTAGTCGTGGTATTCGTTGGCGTCGTTGTAGGTGTCGCACTAACGCTCGGGCTAGTCGTGTTGGTGGGTGTCGTAGTGTTTGCGGGGGTTGTTGTAGGGCTTGTGGTTGTGGTCTTAGTAGTTGTTCTCGGTGCTTTCTCGACGTAGTACCCGTAAAACCCTAAAGCTAGTGAAACACCTATCAATATGGTGAAGACTAGTAAACCGCCTATAACGTTTTGCTTAGCAACGCGAACGTTTCCTGACCCCACTTCCTGACACCCAATTCATTAACGGAGTGACTTTTAAAAACTATATTTGCTTTTGTGTATTGTTATTAGGTCGTGGGCATGAATAGCTCGTACGCATACCTAGTAGCGTTGCTCTTGATTGAGGCGTTCCTGTACGCCTTAGTTAAGGCACGGAAGAGTTTACGTGAGAGGTTAGTGAAGCGTAGGGTTGACGTAGGGTTCTTAACGATCTTGGTAGATATTGGCACTGCGTCTAAGTTACGTAAGGTAGCCTCCCCCAGTAGTAAGTCGCTGAAGAAGGTGGTCTTCGTGGCGGGAGCCCTGAACATGGCTTTCATGATAATCTTCCTCTACTTGATACTGATTAACTCTGTTGAAGGGTTGTTTAGGGCTGTCTCAGTTGGTGAGACCCCCGTATCGCCGTTCGTTCCAGTAATTCCGGGCGTCACCATAAGTCTGGATTTGATCATGCCTTTAGTCTTGTCGATAGGTGTTGCTATGGCTATTCACGAGTTCATGCACGCCATAGTTGCTTTGATGGAAG
>DAIRVF010000112.1:0-4382 GCA_036802965.1 Zestosphaera sp. | reverse complement strand
GGCATTAATTTCTTTAGCACTAGCTTTCATGAAGAAAAAGTAAATCCCTTTTAATTATTTATTTTTTAGTTATTGAAACGATTTATTCAGGGGTCTTAATGGGTAGCGAGTTACTTCAGTTAGTTAAAGAGGGCATCAAGCTCTATAACAAGCGAAGAGCTCCTGAAGCAGTCGCCGAACTCATCGGTGTTGAGGGAGACACCATAGTTGTCGGGTTCTCAGGCAGTTTTTGTATGTGGTGCGGTATATATGACTGGGTTGAGGATCTTGTCTACGTCTTTAAGGAAGTAGGGCTGGAGACTAAGTTAGTGAAATTCGTTGAGCCGGAAGACCCTACAGAGCCTCGTAGATTTGGTTACTTCAAGATTATTTCAATGAGTGTAGGAGAGAGTTTTTAAAAGTTTCGCAACCGATATGATTTTTGGGCGGAGCCGACTGGCGGCTACGGGGGTAGTCCCCTGAGGAAGCACCGTCCTCCTCGCGGCGCGAGGACCCCGTAAGGGGTGCGGGGAGACCCGCGGCAACAGCACAGAAACGACACGGCCGCTCCCGGATGTCGATGACGCGGTGAGGACGCTTCGGCAACGAGGCGTCGGTAACCCGCCGAGTATGGGGGCGGATGCGTTGAAACGGCTGTCCCCTCGGGAGTAAGGCCAAGCAGCGCCGATGAGAGCCGCGTGAGGCGCGGGTAGGCCGTTAAGCTCAATGCCGCCGTAGTACTGAAGACGGGCTATAGTCGGCACCGCCCCTAACAGAGCGGGCCTCATATTTATTACTTTCCGCGTGGTTTTTAGTGTGGTGGGATATGATGCTTAGAATTCCTTTCTATTCTTCTAAGGGTGTTGTAGCTAGTGAGACTTCTTTAGCTTCCGTTGTGGGGGTTAAGATTCTTGAGATAGGAGGTAACGCTGTAGACGCCTCGGTAGCTATGTCATTAACGCTCTCAGTTAATATACCGCACTTAGGCGGTTTAGGAGGGGATTTCTTCGCTTTAATTAAGGATCCTCAAGGGAGGATTACGTTCGTTAATGGCTCAGGTTACGCACCCTCAGCGATGACTATAGAGTTTGTTAAGTCTGCAGGACTTAAGGAGGTCCCGCTGGAAGGGCCTCTCTCAATCGTGGTGCCGGGAATGATTGACGGTCTCAGAGTTATGTGGGAGAGGCTAGGATCTCTTGAGTGGGGGAAGATCGTTGACCTAGTAGTAAGTTCGTTAAGGAGTGGATTCCCGGTCTCACCTAGTCTTGCTACAGCCCTAAACAACCTCAGGGACATGCTGGTTAAGGACGAGGGCTCTAGGAAAACCTACTATGGAAACGTTAACTACTACACGCCAGGACAGCTCGTTAGGTTCGACGGGATGATTAAGGCGTTAGAGATTATCAGAGATGACCCCAGGCAGTTCTACGAGGGGGACATAGCTATCAAGATTTCAGAGTATGTTAGGTCTGTTGGCGGGGTATTGAGTTACGAGGATATGAGGAATTACAGAGCGGAGATCGGGGACCCAATTAAGCTATGCTTAGGTGACGTCACCGTGTATGAGATGCCTCCCAACACTCAGGGTATAACGACCCTGCAATTACTGAAGCTTCTTGAAGAAGAAAGCGTGGCTAAGCCAAACTCTATAGATAGACTGAGGACGTACGTTAATTTGTTTAAGATAGTGTATAAGATTAGGGATTCTTACGTTGGGGACCCACGTTACATGAGTATCGGGGTAGACCAGCTATTGAGCGCGGACCTACTACGTGGTAGTGCTTCAGGAGAGTTAGGGGGTCACGGCGGTGACGGGGATACCACATACTTCGCCGTCGTAGATGGTGAAGGTACCATAGTCTCAGGGATTCAGTCCCTCTTCTATCCTTTCGGTTCTAAGATAACGGAGCCTACGTACGGCATAACCTTAAACTCTAGAGCTTCTTCCTTTAACTTACTCCCGAACCATCCAAACTCATTAGCGCCTTTGAAGAAACCCTTACACACTCTTTCCGCTATGATAGTGGTGGCTAAGGATAGGGAGATGGCGTTAGGGTTGTCGGGAGGTCACTTCAGACCACAACTACACGCAGAGATATTTCAAAACATCTTCAAGTACAGGATGAACCCGCAAGAAGCTATAGAGCATCCTAGGTTTGTGTTGTATCCTGGAACCAACCTCATAGAATTTGAGGATGGTTTTGAGGAGGGGGTTATTGAAGGTCATGTGCTACGTAAAGTTAAATACCCTGCGAGACTCGGCGTAGCGGCTGTAGCTGAAATCAAGGAAGGAGTCAAAGCCGGTTACGTGGATGTCAGAGGAGATGGTCTTGCCCTAGGGTTGCTTTAACCTAGTACTCTCTCCAGTAGTCTGAGAGCATTCTCAAAAGCTATCTTCCTAATATCAGATTCTTTAAGACCTCTCTCCCTTAACGCGTTTAAGAGCGTCTGCACCTTATCGATAGACTCAAGTCCCTCAGGGCCTGGAAGACCTAGGAGGCCGTGAAAATCAGTACCTATCGCTAATATGTTTGAGCCGTATCTCTCATAAACATACATGAAATGATTAATTAAGTCTTCAACACTGGCTCTCTTCTTAGGTGATATGAAGGAACTTACGAAAGACATCCCGATTAAGCCGTTATTTGATGAAAGGAGTTCTAGTATTTCGTCGTCAACGTTTCTCCTGTGATCATGCACCGACCTAACGTTAGCGTGGCTTATCATGACGGGCTTCCTAGATATCTGGAGTACGTCGACCGCTGTCTTCTTGCTTGCGTGTGCTAAGTCTATTATTATGCCTAGCTTATTAGCGTGCTTAACGAGTTCCTCACCCTCAGGAGTTAACCCGTAGTCCTTGCTTGAAGTGCAGGAAGACCCCCACTTATTATTGTAGTTCCAGGTCAGCCCCAATGATCTCACCCCAAGCTTCTTGAGGAGTACTAGGTCATAAGGGTCGTCGATCGCGTCAGCACCCTCCACGTGAATGAGGAACCCTAACCTATAATCACTTGACCTTATAACGTCCTCAACGTCCCTTAAAGACTCAACTATTCTCACGCCGTAAGCTTCGGAAAGTGAGTAATAGATCTTGAGATGCTCGAAAACCTGCAGTTGTGGGTACCTCATGATAACTCTGGGTAACCACCTATCCTTCTCCCTCTGCTCAAGTAATTTCACGTCGAAGGTGTGCGTGCCTGGGAAAATCGATGAGAACACTAACCTCACATTACCGCGAACATACTTAGGTATGTCTGCGTCCCTACCACTCAAGTCATCTCTAAAATCTGCTAAGGGTTGTCCCCCGCCGAACGTTAAAAAATATAATGAGATATCTTCATGTAGGTCTATGACTGGATACGTCAAGCCATACACCCCATCTCAATTAATGTGAGCAAATAAAAATATACGTTAAGTCAGGTATTTACCCATAATTTTTCTTCAGAATTCTTGAAATATTTTATATAAGGGTGGTTTCCCTTAGAATCTCGGTGGTATCAGCAAATGAAGGTAGGTGAGTCAATAGCGGATGTGATTGGTGGGACCCCCCTGATAAGGCTCAGGAGGGTGGTGCCTGAGGATGTGAAGGCCGAGATCTGGGTTAAGTTAGAGTTCATGAACCCCTCAGGTAGTGTTAAGGACAGGATGGCTCTCTACATGATTAAGAAGGCTGAGAGGGAGGGTAGGTTAAATAAGGACAAAGCTATAGTAGTGGCAACTACTGGTAACACTGGAATAGCCTTCGCTGCTTTAGGGGCAGCGCTAGGTTATAAGGTGGTCATAGTGATACCGGAGGAAATGAGTAGAGAGAGGTTTTTATTGATTGAGCATTATGGCGCTGAAATAATTAGGGTGCCTGGGGGTGAGTCAGACGCTTTCAAAGCTTTGGAGTACGGCAAAGAACTTGAGAGGAAACACCCTGACAAGTACGTTTTCCTAGATCAATGGGATGATGAAGCGAACGTCGAGGCACACTACGAGACTACTGGAAAAGAAATAATCGATCAGTTAGGTCCTGTTGACGCTTTCGTAGCTCACGTAGGTACTGGAGGGACTTTAGTAGGGGTTGCTAAGAAACTTAAGGAAGTTAACCCCAAAACCTTAATAGTTGGCGCGGAACCCGCTGAATGCCCCGTTGCCTACAACTGGTTCTACACAGGAGTTGAAGGTCCGTGGGGCAGGCACGAAATAGAGGGTGTCGGAGATGGCTTCGTGCCAAACATAATCAAGAAGTATAAACACCTTATAGATCACTTCGAGGTAGTCAATTCTGAGAAAGCGATAGAGATGTCTAAGAGGTTAGCAAGACTTGAAGGACTTGCCGTAGGCATATCTTCAGGAGCTAACGTAGTGGCGGCTATTAAAATAGCCAGGAGATTCGGTATCGGTGAAGGGAAGAAAAT
>DAIRVF010000111.1:0-4404 GCA_036802965.1 Zestosphaera sp. | reverse complement strand
AATGAGGTCTCTTTAGGGGGATGTAACGATTACAGCGACTTGAGTGTTGCGGGGGTGAGGGTCTTAATGAGGAGGTGGGGTGTGAAGCTCAAGCTGTACTGGTGTAATAACTGTAACGTCCCTCTCAGAGAGAAAACATGTGGTAGATGTGGGGGTGAAGGCGTTGAACTACATGTGGGGGAGCCCGGGGACATAAGACCCGGCTTTCCCGGCGATTTAAGGATAATTGAGGAAGGGATTGAGAATGAATTCGGCACGCCTAAGTTAATGAAGCTCCTTGACCTAAACTCGAGCCTGTTCTTCCTAAATAAGGTTCCTCACGTAGACGATATGAGGGAGGTCATAGTCGGTGGGGTTATCATTGGGAGACTTCACTTTGATCTCGACTCAATGTGTTGGAGGTGGAGGTTAAGTAGGTATAGTTCGGTGGTAGCACTCAACGAGGGACTAGTTAAGAAGTTCTTTGTAGACAAGCCTAAGCCCCTAGAACCCTTAGGCGATGGTGATAGGGAGGGTGAGCAAGCAGTCGTTGTTGACAGGTTTGGGGAACCCGTGGCTCTAGCTTTAACGAAGAGAGGCAAGTTTAGGGTGCAGACATTATTTAAGAAAGGTTCTGAGGAACCGGTGAGGAAGAAAGCTACGTTGGAAGACTTAATGAAGAGTAACGAGCTCTGGATTAGGTCAAGAATCTCCAGAGGAGTGAAGAACGTCGCCATAATGTCTGAAAAAACTAGGTTGCCTGTCGTCGTTTCATATTCTGGTGGTAAGGACTCGTTAGTGGCTCTCCACCTAGTTCTTAGGGCTGGTATAGAGCCGGTGATGTTATTCAACGATACAGGTCTTGAATTGCCTGAGACTGTTAAGAATGTTAACGAGGTCAGCGAGATTTACGGCTTAAGACTAATCAACGCGAGCGCAGGCGATAAGTTCTGGGAGGCGGTGAGGGTCTTCGGTCCTCCAGGGAAAGACTATAGGTGGTGTTGCAAGGTAATAAAGCTGGTTCCTATATCTAGAGCTTACAAGAAGAATTTCCAGGGAAACGTCTTATCGGTCGTTGGGCAGAGAGCTTTTGAATCTATTGATAGATCTCTCTCAGGCAGTGTATGGAGAAATAGGTGGTTACCTGAAGTCTTGTCTATGTCGCCAGTTCAAGACTGGGATCAAATAAGTGTTTGGTCATACATATATGTTAATAAACTACCGGTTAATCCGCTCTATTTCGAGGGTTTTGAGAGGCTTGGTTGTTACTTGTGTCCAGCAGCTAATGTCGCTGAGTATTACGAGGTTAAGAGGAAATACCCGGAGTTATGGTGTAGATGGGAGGACTTCCTGAGGGAGTGGTCTGTCGAGCGCGGACTACCTGAATGTTACGTTTCAAGACATTTGTGGAGATGGCATAACCCGGAAGCTCAGGGGAGGAAGAGGGTTGAGAGATGGGCCGGCATCACCACCATTTCATGGGTTGCGGAATTCATTAAGAGATCAGGGTTTGAAGTAACCCTGCTAAGCAATCCTCGAAGTAGCGATGAAGTCTCTGTTAAGATCACTCCTAAATTACCGCTAGATTCTTTCCTAAGTCAGTGGAGGGTTCTAGGATATAAACACTCGATGATCGCTGGCGAATTACTAGAGATTAGGTCTTTCGATGGCATAATACGGGTAAGTGCGGAAGGCGTCATAAGAGCTATCTCAAGTAACGCGCTTGAGGAAGTTATCACGGCTGTGAAGCTCGGCGTCAGGTGGCTTAAGTGCGTTAATTGCTTAAGTTGCGTTAATTGGTGTCCTCGTAGCGCTATCAAAATCCTCGACGGGAGACCTTACGTGAATCCCTCCATGTGCTCAGGCTGCAAGGTGTGTGTTGATGTGTGCCCAATCGCTGAAATGCTAGCTGAGAAGAATATAGTTACTCAAATACTTGGGAAGCCTAAAAGCAGAGGTAGAAAGAAAGACGTAACAACAAAATTAGTTTCAATCTTAGGTAGGAAGGAAATTAAGGGTGAGGGGAGGGAGACCCCCAGCCTTGAGGAAGGATTGAGGAATTTTGCAGACTTTCTTGAACACATTGACTTAAGCTCTGAAGACGAGGGATCTTGACTTAGCTGGGAACAGGTTCTCGATGTTGTCTAGGAGTCACAGCGATAAAATTAGGGAATTAATCAGCTTGTGGTCCTTCAATCATCGTTCAGACAGGACACCACTCATCACTCGCGATTAAATAGGGGAAAACCCTAACGTGTCGTACTGGTGATTTTAAGCGTTACTACTCTTACTATACTCACTGAATACCCGCAGGATCTCATTCGTTAGCTTCTCACTGACGTACGGGAACACGGCTATTATCTCCTTCTCTACTAGTTCCTCGCCTACCCACTCACTAGAGGGGCTCAACACGTAAATAGGGACTGATTTTTCGGACTCGCTTATCTCGCTGGACTCATGCCTAGTTATTATCAAGTCGTGTTTCTCAGGATCCCATTTTTCAAGCACTTCAGAAACCACCTTCTTGACAGCTTCCCCAACACTTTCAACCTCTACTACATCTACTGACTTAACTTCCCCCTCAACTATTCTAGCTATTACTGTCCTCACACTCAAGCGCTAAACACCTATTCACTCAAGTAATTCCTCAGCGCTTCTAAAGACGCCTTATAATCTCTTTCTTGGTCTAGGTAGCCTGCTTCACTTAAGTTAGGCTGTGTCAAGATCTTGATTACGGTCCCGTCTTCTAGCTCCGCGAATAATTGAGGTAGCCAAGTAATGCCTAACTCGTCGGAATCACCGTATTGTGATACGTAGACGTAATCACCCCACCTATACTCGAGAGGGATATTGAGTTCTTTAGATAATTTCTCAGATATTTCGCTGAAGTGCTTGTGTAGTGCGTGATCTTTATCCGTAACTAAAACCAGTTTCTTAACCTTAGCCAGCTTTACTCACCAATAGATACTACGTGACAACAAATAAATAGTTGATGAGAGACTAACTCACCGTCTAAGCCCTGGGTGAGTTATTGAGTAAGCTGATTAGTTTCGTGATTCGCTGCGTCACCGTCACGGCGTTCAATACTATGCCTACAGCAATCAATAACTCTGCGTATTGCCCCGCGTTAAACATTAGTAGGGTTGTTGATAGTACTAATAGTAATCCTCTCTCACCTCTCTCCATTAAACCAACCCCCTCCAAGTTTATCCCGTGTTGTGAGGCTATGGACCTCAAGTAACTTATAAGGAAGGACGTTCCGAGAAACAAAGTCAGTATTACCCACTCAACCCTCATTAAGCCTAAGCTCAAGACAAACATCAATTCCTCAACCCTGTCACTGAAGGAATCTAGGAGTGCTCCTCTAGGGGTTGTTGTGCCGGATGCTTTAGCTACGGCCCCATCGAGAGCATCGCAAACGAGGCTTAGGATCATCAATATTAAAACAGCTGGAATAATCTTAAAAAACGCGAAGACTGGTGCTACGAAACTCAGTATTAACCCGCTTAGCGTGAGCATATCAGGGGATACCCCGAGTTTCCAGAGGAAGACTCCCAAGTGCCTCAGGAAAGGCGTTACAGCACCCCTAATCCTAGTGAGCATCACGCATCACTAGGAATACTCGCTTCAAAGGATATTATATTATTTAATGCTTGAATAGTTCTTTAAACATTATTATACGCTCGCTCTATAGCTAGCTATCAGCAAGTTCGTGTACTTATGTTTTGGTCTCGCGATTATGTCGTCTATGAGTCCCTCCTCAATCACTCCACCTTTGTATAGTATTACGGCTCGGTCACTTAGGTATTGTGCCACGCCTAAATCATGCGTCACTGTTAAAATAGCTAGCTCTAGCTTCTTGTGTATGTTGTTAATTAGTTCTATGATCTGTGCCTGAATAGATACGTCGAGTGCTGACGTGGGTTCATCAAGTATTAAGATCTCGGGATCATGTATTATGGAGCGAGCTATCAGCACTCTCTGCATCATCCCGCCGCTGAGTTCGCCAGGATACTTATCCAAGATCTTATCACTTAATTGAACCATCTTCGCGACATCCCTAACCCTCTCCTCAACCTCCTCCGGCTTGGCTTTGAGAGACTCCAGGGGCTCACTCAATATAGTCCTAACACGTAGTTTAGGGTTCAGCGCTTTGTATGGATCTTGAGGCACGTAACCTACTTGCTTAAGCACGTTCACGCGTTCTTTCCACGGGAGCTTGTAGATCTCCTTACCTAAGACTTCGACACTACCCTTCACTGGTTTAAGCAGTCCTAGGATTACCTTAAGTAAGGTGGTCTTCCCTGAACCGCTCTCACCTATTATAGCTACCCTCTCACCATCATACACTCTTAAATTCACGTCTCTTAACACGACGTTAACGTGCTTGAATAAGGATCTCCAGCCCCTGCCGGTAGTCTGGTA
>DAIRVF010000110.1:0-4423 GCA_036802965.1 Zestosphaera sp. | reverse complement strand
TGAGTTAGAGGAAATCAACAAAAAATACGAAGACCTGGTAAGGAAGGTGCAGAAAGCGCCTTTACTGGAGATAGTGTATGAGGGTGAGTCAGCTAGGTTCTACGAACTCACGTACAACTCTAAAATATACCTAGATTACGTGAGGAAAAGCGTGTGTCCCACAATATTCCTACACCACTTCTTCAAAAGCTTTGACGCGAGGGATAACATCCTCGTAGGACTCCTAGACGTCTTGTCAGCTAAAGTGCCTAGAGAAGAAGAAAACGAGCTAGTCTTTAAGTGGTTTTCAAACGAGTTGAGGGAGAAGAAAGAAGCGGTAATAGAACATAAGAAACTATCAGGTAGAGTAATTTACATGAAGGGACTGATATGCAGAGTACCCGATAGCGAAGAACCATCGCTAATAATCAGGCGCGTAATAAAAACTCAGGGAATTTACGACGGGTTGAACATACCTAAAGAAATAGGTGACGTGGTCTTAACTTCCGTGAAGACCGGGACGTGGCACGTTAAACACGAGTACTTCGATAAGAAGGGCGCGTTTAAGGGCGCTTACGTAAGTTTCAACACTCCAGTCGAGATATTGTATACTGGCAGAATTCGCTACGTGGATCTCGAGGTAGACTTAGTGAGGGTAGGAGACTCAGGATGTAGATTAATAGATACTAGAGCTTTCCGTGAGCTACTAACTGAAGGAATACTAACTCAAGACGTGTTAGAGAAACTCCTCGCAGAATTCGATAAGATATTCCAAGAAGTTTGCAGTAAGACTTACTCTTCAATAAGCTATGAGACTGAGTCCTCAGACACTGAATCATAGACTTACGTGAGTGCAGAGCATCTTAAGTTTCTCACATATTATCCTAGTACACAAGCTCACAACGTTTTCTAAATCGTTTGAAGCGTTTACTTCAATCATTAAGCCCTTAGCTACGAGTTCTTTGTAGATCGCTCTAACCCTGTGCAAGAAGCTCTCACTTTCTTCTAAGTATTTTATTTTGGTAGTGGAGGACTGCTTTCTCTGCAACCCTATGCTAGGCTCTACATCCAAGTATATGGTTAGGTCAGGCTCCGGCGCGAACTTATTTAAAACCTTAATCCACTCAATCTCCACGCCCTTTGCTCCCTGATAAGCGATAGAGGAGTAATAATACCTATCACTAACAACCACCACCCCCTCTCTCAGAGCAGGGATGATGACGGATGTAACGTGGTTGTACCTGTCAGCAGCCATGAGGTAAGCCTCCATGACCCCGCCCAACCTCTTACCATACATATTAATTAATTTGATGAAGTCCTCGCTATACGGCTCATACGTATACAACGCCTTAAAACCCTCCTTAGTCAGGCCCTCAACAATCCTCATAGAGACGGTGGTCTTACCGGAACCGTCAAGACCTTCGAAAACTATGAAGTAACCCAAAATAACTCACCTAAGTAAACCTACCCTGAGTTTATTATCTTCAACACACGCGTCGAGCCCTTCCAAAGCCTTTAATTCGTTAAAGTCTACTGCATTGCTTACGAGTCTGTAAAGAGATACGTTAGCTAGCACACAACCAGCAACTAGGGTAGGGTCTATAGACCTAGTTATCAATGCTTTAGGAGCTAAGCCCCTCTTCCCTAGAGCGTAAAGAACGTAAGGACCTACCGTACTACCCACCAACGCCGGAACGACCAGCACAGAACGAGCAACACTTCCAACCCCCCTAACCTCCCCACTTTCAACCACAACATCACCCAAGAATGAAAAAGGACGAACAGATACCCTCAACACACCACACACATTGTCAGACCCGTAAACTCTAGATACCTCATATATCTTTACCTGACTCACCTGACTCCCCCTAGGTATGAAGGTTCTCCTCGGGGTGCTTCATTGATTTAAGGATTACATCCCAGCTTCTAGCCGGTTCGATCCTGAGTCGGGTCTCCGGCTCATTACTCCTATCCCTCACCGTCCGTAGACCTCCGCTAGCCAGGTCATGAAGACTCGAGGTTATTGTTCTTGCTCGGGAGGCATTAAGCGCTAACGTATGTGCTACCGCATAACGGGTTGTTCTTGATCCGCTTCCTAAATCGTCGAAGGCCCTAAGCATCATAACACCCCGAACATAAACCCAAACCCCCAAACCCTATCACCAAACAACCAAGAAAACAAAAACGTAATAAATGTTTCCGCAGACCCTGCCCTAAGAGAGCGAGACTTTAGATGCAGCCCTAGAGGTCGCTATACTCTATCCATTACGGAGAGTAATCTTCAATCCTGAAGAAATTCTTTAAGTACTTCCCCCCTATCCTTTATTACTACCTTAACACCAGCCAATTTCGGCATGTAGTGGAGAGCCTTCCCTGAATCGGTGACGACATACTTGATACCCATCAAATTTAGCTTGGTGGTGACAGGACACATACCTTTAACTATTTTAACACCCCTCTCACTTAAGTGCTTGAGAGTCTCATCATCTAGACTCACCGTATCGCTAACGCCTAACCAGAGTTCCCCCCCACCCAGGCTCTTCTTACCCTCTCTTAGCAAGTATCTCAACATATTTGTAAGCTCTTCTAATGAAAGGTGTGGACAACCGATGAAGTAAAGAACCTTCCCATCCTCGCGAGCGTCCCTCAAATCTGATAGAGTACTCCTTAAATCACTTAAGTCTATGGAGAACCTCTCCACCATATCCAAGTGTTTTAAGAATTCCCGACTGTGCGGGGTTAATTTATTGAAGGCAACCATTGGAGCGTTAGATACAGAGCCAAATGATGCGAGGAAAGCACGAGTATGCTCCTCAAGCATTCCCTCAAGTCCTTCCACGAAGGGTATCGAGTCAGGACATAACTCGCCTATCCTGAGACCAAGCATTGACGAATAAAGAAAACTGCTTTCATAGTTTTTAACTGACACAAAGCATTTAGGTTCGCGCCCCTCACGCAAGTGAACGCCGGCAGCATAAGTCTTTCCTAAAAGACCTTCGAGTAGGGCTAGAGGTCCTCCCTCCCTATTACTCCAAGCACCGATAAGTGAGTTAGTATAGAGAACGGCGTTAGACTCAGCCCATGCCAGGTGCTCCCCGTAAGAAGGTCTTCTAACATAGTAGGGAGCACACGTAAACGCGCGAGCACCCATACTTCTTAAGTAGTTGATTATCTTCAACTGCTTCCTCACAACATCGTCAGGCAAGCTACCGTACGAAGAACTCATCATAGCTGCGTAAGGATTAGCTGTCGTGAAAACTCGGAATACGGCATTACTGCCTGCGAGAGATTCTATGAATTCAAGCCCTGCATCACCTATGTTGAAGTATGAGACACCTGAAACGTGAGCGTGCACTACGGGGATCAGCCTCTCAGCTTTTAAGGAATCCCCAACAGCGACAACAACCTTCATAGCTAATGCGTACGGGTAACCCAACTCACCGTTAAGTATTGCTTCCTCTTCCTTAGTTAAATACATCGCTATCAGCCTTCAGGTATCTTAGGCTTCTCAAAAACGCTTTTTTGAGTGAGTGGGTAGGTAGCTATTATAGCTACCTTATCCGTTAAGCCGTCTTCAGAGCTTGGATCTAGCGTAGAACCCCTACTACCCTTAATTACTATGAGTCCTCTAGAGGCTTGGAATCTGGTCGCTATCGCCCATTCAACGTCACCCAGATTATCAGGATCTATATCTGAATCAACTATTACGACGTGCTTCAAGCTTGGGTGCCCAGCGAAAGCGGCTAAGGCCGCGTTCTTCCCATCCCCCTCATGATTCCTCTCAACAGATATCACGGCGTGTAACCACTGACCCCCACCCTCAGTAAGCCTAACCTTAACTACTTTAGGAACAACCCTTCTCACAGAATCCCATATCAGGGCTTCCCTAGGGAAACCCATAAAAATCTTGTGTTCTTTACCGCCGGGAAGCAGCACGTGGAATAAGGGGCTGTCTTTAAGCAAATATATTGACTCAACCTTGATTAGAGGTTGTTTCCTGACAGCGTCATACAGGTTGAGGAGATCTACAAAAGGCCCTTCATCAACTAAGTTTAACGTAATCCTCCCCTCTATAACGACTGAAGTCCCCGCCACAACAGGCAACCCATACTTAAGCGTCCTAACGATAGGTACTTTAGCCCCGTTTAAAGCTGCAGCAAGCGAGAACTCGAAAACGCCGTAAGGCGGTGAAATAGATGAGGCCATGAAGACTATCGGGTGAACACCGATAGCTATCGCGATAGGCGTCTCAACACCCCTTAACCTATTCTGCTCGTAAATTCTGAAGAGATGTCTCGGAACTATCCTAACCGCGAATCCTCCGTCAACCAGCATAAGCCTGTGAACCGAGGCGTTGTAGGAATCCATTTCCGGAGTCTTAGCAACTAATACCGCGGTATCTATATAATAACCCCCGTCCCTCTCGAAAAACTTTATCGCTGGT
>DAIRVF010000109.1:0-4435 GCA_036802965.1 Zestosphaera sp. | reverse complement strand
ATATGAAAGAATAGGTGAGAGATCCGTTAATGATAAAGGCGATGACCTAGTTAAAGAAGCGTTTGAGAAGATAAAGAACTGGGAGGAAGAGGAGAGGAGATGGGCTAGAGAGTACGAGGAAAAGTTGAGGAGCAGTAGTGAGTTAGTTGACTACTACTTTGAAGACAGGTTTGATGAATGTATTGAGTACTTGAGTGATCTGAAGATATGTGTGACCACCGTGGATAAGGAAAGGTTAAGGGAAGCCCTAACCAAACTCATGAAGGATGGTTTCAAACTTTTCATCAACATAAACACCTTGGATTTACCTATGCATGGTGTCATAGAACTCTACTATATAGTCGAGAAGCCAGATAGTGGGGAGCAGAAATGGGTTAAGACATACGTCAAGAGGAAAGACCCTATAATACGTAGTGTACATGATATCTATCCCTTAGCATTCTACGTCGAGAAAGAAGTTCATGAGATGATGGGTGTGGTTTTTGAGGGTCATCCAGACCTGAGTAAGTGGATACTTGAAGGTAATTGGGAGGGACCCCCACCGCTAAGGAAAGACGTTGACACGGCTGAGTGGGTGGTTAAAACACATTACGGGGGGTACAGGTATGGCAGGTGAGCAATCTAAAACTACTAAGCAAGTGGAGTTATTCTTTGGTCCTCAACACCCCGGTGTTCCGGGTAATGTAGGCTTTAAGATTTGGTTAGAGGGAGAGAGAGTAGTCGACGTTGAGTTAATTCCCGGCTTCCTCTTCAGGGGTTTTGAGAAGATGATGGAGAATAGAACTTGGGAGATGAACATAGTTATGTGTTATAGATTCTGCGTGGAAGATCCAGATAACTTGGAGATAGCTTACGCGGAAGCCGTGGATAAGATCTTCAAGGCTGAGGTACCTGAGAAAGCTAAGTACGTGAGGATGATAATGGCCGAGTTTTCTAGAATAGCATCACACCTATTCTGGGTGAACTTCATGTCGGGTGGTGTGGGCTTAAGAACAATCGGTTACTGGGCTATAGCTGCTAGGGAGGAAATACTTAAGTGGTTTGCTAGGGTGACAGGGCACAGGATATACCACAGTTTCTCGGTTCCGGGGGGGATTAGGTGGGACGTGCCTCAGGACTTTAGAGATACAACTCTTAATTTAGCTAATAAAGTGGAGAACATAGTAAAGGATATTGAGGAGGCTCTGCTTAGAAATCCGGTTTTCAAAGCAAGAACTAAGAATATCGGTATTCTAAAAGCGGAGGACGCTATCAGATTAGGAGTTACGGGTCCCTCGCTGAGGGCTGGGGGTATGCCTTATGATATACGTAAGGCGGTACCCTACGAGAACTACGATAAGGTAAAGTTTAACGTTCCTATAGGCGAGAATGGCGACTCTTACGAGAGGTCCGTAATTAGGTTTAAAGAGATTCACGAAAGCCTTAACATAATAAGGCAGTCAGTAGAGGAAGTTAAGCCTGGTGCCCCATACAGGGTTAAGCTCCCTCTCACAGCTCCTGCTGGAGTAGGGGTCTCAAGAGTTGAGTCCGCGAGAGGGGAGTACATGATTCACGTGATTAGTATGGGCGTCATGAAAGCTGAACGGGTGGATGACAAGTACGTAGTACATTTCACAGGTCAAGGTGGTAGGAAACCCTATAGGGTTAGGTTAAGGAGCGTCTCCTTGCCGCTACTTACTACAGTTCTTAAACATATAGTTAAAAATGAGGAAGTAACGATCGCTGACTTCCCAGTAATAGTTAAATCTCTAGATCCTTGCCCGCCAGACATAGATAGGTGATTGGGATGGCCGCGTCCACTATCGGTAAGGTTATCAAGTATCTCCTCAGAAAGCCTTACACGAGGTTAGTCCCTGAATCACAGCCGCCCCTCAAGTTAGAGAATACTAGAGGGAGGCACGTACTTGATATGAGTAAGTGTACTGGTTGCAGTATGTGTCAAGCAGTCTGTCCAGCAAACTCGATAGATATGGTGTTTATTGAGGGTAACTGGCCTCAAAATAAGCGTAGTAGATTTCCTAGAATAGACCTTCATAAATGCACTTTCTGCGGACTCTGTGTTGAGTACTGTCCTTTCAGCGCTCTCTCTATGACAGACTTAACTGGTTTCGAACTATACACTAAGGATAAAAGTAACACAATTTACTACCCGATAGATCTTTCTAAGATTCCGGAAGGAGCTCAAGCCAGGATAACCATAACTAAGGATAAGTTTAAGGCTCCTGAGGAAAGTAAGGCTAAGTTAGGGGGTGGCGGGGATTGGTAGCTCCTGAAGCATTAGATTACGTGTTACCTATCGCTCTCACACTCTTCTCTTCAGCCATGATTCTTTACACGTACAGAGTGTTTAGAGGTCCCACAGTACCTGACGTAGTACTGGCTCTCGATACCTTAGTAGTCGACTTAGTTGTTATATTTATGCTCGTTACGCTATACTACGAAAACCCCTACCTAGCCATAGGAGTGATACCTCTGGCTTCATGGGTTTTCCTACTAGACATCGCGGTAGCTAAGTATTTAGTTAAGGTTAAGGGTGGTAGGAAGTGATCGACGTAATCCTCTTCTGGCTTGGTTGCCTATTAGTAGTGCTCGGCGGTATCTTAGATGTCGTAGCCGCCGTAGGAATTAACAAGTTCAATAATTTCTTTCTAAGACTACACGCAGCTACCGTAGGGACTATAGGAGGTTCTGTGTATCCCCTAATAGGCATAGCACTCATATCACTATCGCTTGACACCCCGCCAACCTTTAAGTTTTACGTTGCCGGAGTCTCGTTAGTTAGTGCCGCTATAATAGCCTTAATCTCTCCGGCAGGAACCCATATTCTCGCAAGAGCCGCATATAAGTCCGGTGAGGTAAGACCGGAACCTATCGTAGTAGATAAGCTTGCGGAGGTTGATAAAAAATGATCCACATACCGTTATTGCTGGGAGCCGTAGGAGCTACGCTGGCTTTAATCGCCTCAATAATCGCTATGCTAGAGAGAGACTTACTGAAAGCTATAGTTCTATCCGGAGTTGAGTCTGTGTTCTTCGCCCTACTCCTGCTCGTATTCCTAGCCCCGGACCTGCTCATAGCTTACATAGCTATAGGACTCGGAGTTAACTCAGTTATCCTAATATACGCGTTAAGGAGGGGTGAGAGATATGAAGAATAGGCTGGGTTTAACAGCCTTCATAACTAGCTCTTTAGTAGTCTTAATAACTCTCATAATCGTTAAATCAGGTCTAACTAACCCGCTAATAGCAGAGAATACGCAACTAGCTATGAAATTCCTCACGAACATACCGAACCCGAATTCCAGTATATTTAGTGCCTCGCCTGAAATAGTCACTAGCGTGTTATGGGATCATAGAGGGATCGACACATTTTATGAGACCACCGTTCTCTTTTTAGCTATTGTGGGAGCTCTCTACGTTCTTGAGGGGAAGCATGACTTAGTAAGGGCCCGTGAAGAGTCTACTATCATAACGCGAGTAGTGGCTAAGTTAGTGACCCCGCTGATAGCGGTCGTGGCAGCTTCAGTCGCTATCCACGGACATCTCACACCAGGTGGAGGATTTCAGGGAGGCGCTATCTTCGTGGTCGGACCTTTAATAATGATTCTTGCGTTGGGTAGTAGTAAGCTTGCTGAGTTAGGTCTGAATAAGGAGAGTCTTCTTTCTGTTAGGTCCTTAGCCTTACTAGGCGTAGCTCTCGTAGGAATTACTTCGGTACTAGCAGGTATGTTGGGAGGCTATACAGGCTACATCTTCATGAACCTGCCTAAAACCCACGCAGAGGCCGGATTTCCTTACCTCATTCACTTACCCTGGGGAACACTCCTATTTTCTGGAACCCTAATATTCCTCAACATACTTGAGTTCGTAGCCGTGAGCGCTGGGTTCACCCTATCTCTCATAATCCTAGACTCTGTCGTTGAGGGGGAGGAGAAATGAGTATCGAGGAGTTTCTCTGGTACTACATACTCTTCATGGTTTTAGGGACTGCGGCCGTAGGTCTTTGCGGAATGGTGTGCAGGCCTCACATGATTAAGAAGCTCATTATGCTCACCATATACTCCGACGCTATCGAGATGTTAGCGGTTCTTCTAGGATATAGAATCCTAGCCACCCAACCACCAGTCTTCTTCGGCGGCGTTTTAGAAGGTTTTACTTTCCCTACAGAAGCTGAGTTAAGAGATTTCGCGTCATCGGCCGTTGACCCGATACCTCAGGTACTCATAGTGACGGCGATAGTCATAGGATTGGCGGTCATGCTATTCTTAGCAACTATCTCAATAAAAGCGGCAGAACTCTTCGGGACTCAAAACCTTAGTAAGCTCGAGGTAGGTGAGCTTGATGAGTAGATTCATTAATACCGCCATGACGGCACTAATTCTCTTGCTTGTATACCTACTCTATACAGGAGTCTTCTCCATCACCGAGTTCTTGGT
>DAIRVF010000108.1:0-4467 GCA_036802965.1 Zestosphaera sp. | reverse complement strand
CTTCATGACCGAGTATTATAGGTATCTTACCGGGCGTGTATGTGCCTTTATAAAAAGCCTTATCGGTTCCGCATATACCCGACCTCTCAACTCTAATTAGTACTTGGTCCTCACCCAACTCGGGCTCGGACACATCCACTAACCTCAAATCCCTCGGCGAGTATAGGACTAGGGCCCTCATCCTTGATCATCAAGTAATTAAGCAATTACAAGGTTATTAAGTGAAAAACTCAAGCTATTGTTAAAGTCGTTGCCAGCTTTATGATGACTAAGCGCGTTTCACGGGAGCAGGCGTCCTGACAAGCGCGTTCAGAACATTACTAGCCACCCGCCTAACGAAACCCTCTAGTTCGTCAGCTAAGAGGAACTTAGTAGGCTTAACTAGCGAGTTACTCACGAGTAGCACGGAAACCGTTCTCACGTTTCTTAAGAGTCCCAATACATAAATCACGGCTGTCTCCATATCTACTGCTACCGCACCCCTCTTAACCCACTTATTAACGAAGCCCTCTTCAGTATAGAAAGCGTCACAACTCACTATAGGGGCTACTAAATACTTATTACCAGATAAACGCATTTCCTCGACCACATTCTCCAGCAACAGAAAATCAGGGACAGCTGCCTGAGAGACTGGTTCCTCTAAGTACTGATAGAAGATCCCGCCAGAATAGTATGAAGCCCCGGAAGGTATGACGACGTCACCCAAGTCCAGATCGCCAATCATGGCGCCGCAGGTCCCCAACCTAACCAGGACCCTAGCACCGAGCATAATCAATTCTTCCATCACTAAGGCAGCTGACCCGGAACCTATCCCATGAACCGCTAGAGTGACTGGTACACCCTTATAGAAACCCGTGAAGACGTAGTAGTTTCTAACACTACTCACTAGCCTAGGCTCTTCCAAGAAATCTTTGAGCAAGTTAATACGTGCTGGATCACCCGCGATGATGACCTTCTCCGCGATATCCTCCTTACTACGAACCCTTATGTGAACGGTTTCGCTCAAGCGTCATTACACCACTTTAAGAAACTTAACCTGAAAATTTAAAAGCTATAGCGGGTATTCTATAAATGTGGTGAATTTAAGTGGTGGACCAGTATCTATTGCTAACTGTCATAGGAGTCATCATATTAGTAGTTGGCATAGCGTTACTGGCTACTAAGAAGAAAGGTGGGTTCCTAACTCTGTTAATAGGTCTTCTATGGCTTCTCACTATGGGGATCTACTACGCATTTGCTTATACTGGAGTGTATGAGACAGGTCTCTATCCAGTAGCTAATATAATAGGTATAGTGTTATTGATAGTTGGTTTAGGTGCGGTACTCTATTATTGGTCGCGTAGTGGTGCGTTGAGGAGGTGAGTGATTCATGTCTAAGACTGTCTCCTCGGCCTTGTGGGTCACGGCCTTCATAATAGCGGCGGCTTTCATAGCGTTTATATTCTATATAGGCTTCGATATACTGGCTAAGGGGCTTGACAAGCCTGGTGAATGGATAATAACACAGCCTTTTGTCATCTTAGGTAGGGACGGGCTTTTCGTAATTAGCGGTATCTTGTGGGTGATAGGCACAATAATATTCTTCATGGAATTAAGCGGTAGGACCTTCAAGGGCTTGAGGGTAGTGAGGCAAACCATAAAGTGGGATGCGATAGACGTTTCTATTACAGCGTTATCTGCAGCTGTCTACGGCGGTGCTTTAGCCGCTACTGGAGGAATACCCATAATACCCGGCTTTACGTGGGTTAGGCCCGCGAACGCTCTAGCACCACTCTTCGGCATATTATTCGGTATTCCTGGCGCCCTAGGGACATCCATAGGGAATTTCATAGCTGACGCGCTGGCCGGATACTTAAGTGTGGGAAGCTTAGGAGGCTTCGTAGGGAATTTCATAATAGCTTACGTACCGTATAAATTAATGAAAGATCATACCTTTAGAACGCCTCGTAGTATAATTGAGTTCTACGTATGGGGGGTCCTAGTATCTAGTATTTGGTGCTCACTATACATTTCTTGGTGGCTTGATTTCGCGGAACCCCTCATAGGATTACCTAAAGGATTTATTTGGGGATTCTTCGCTCCATGGGTAATATTTAATAACTCATTCATAACAGCCATAATAACTCCTATACTAGGCTTCATATTATATCCCCCGATAAAGGCTCGAGGTCTTTACTGGGCTGATAGAATTAAAATCTTAAGTTAATAATATTTTTTAAACATAATCCACTCTCTGATTAAGGTTTAAGTTTTGCTTAAATATAAGGTATTGAGGTGTTTATTCGTGCTGGTATGTTTGAGGGGACTTATAGTATCCATGAGTGAAAGATATGGTCTAGTAAATAATGGATTAGTGGTTTTCGATGATTCTACCGGGCTGATTGAGGATGTGAGACGATGGGATGAGAGAGACTTGGTGAAGTGCGATCTCGTTGAGGGTGACGAGCACTCTATAGTGATGCCAGGCTTAATAAATACCCATACGCATGCACCGATGCTACTCCTCCAAGGTTTAGGGGCTGACTTAACAGGGTTTGATTGGTTAAGGAGAATATGGTGTGTTGAGGGTTTACTGAAACCGGAACACATATACTTGTCAGCTAAAGCCTCAATGCTGTTGATGCTAGAAAACGGCATCACAGCATTCGCTGATCACTATTTTTACGAGGAGGAAGTGGCTAAAGCGGCTGAAGAGCTGGGCGTTAGGGGTGTTCTAGCTAAGAGTGTTATAGAATACAGTGAACACGCGCCAAAACACACCATCGAGGAATCGGTGAGCTTCGCAACAAACTATAATAGGGTAGCTAGCGACAGAATAAGAACGATGATCGGAGTCCACGCAATGTACTCATGCAGTACTGAAACACTACTTAAGGCTGTTGAATCATCAGAGAAGTACGGCATAAGAATCCACATGCATTTCTCAGAGTCCTTACATGAGCTCGAGTATATTAAGAGTAAATACGGTGTGACACCCACAAGCTTAGCAAGGAGGCTAGGCATCCTTGAAACAAAGCCCCTACTAGCTCACGCTACGTACCTCAGCGATGAAGACATTAAGACCTTATCCAAAAATGAAGTCTACGTGACTTACTCACCATTCACTATAATGAGTTGGGGCCAGGACATAGCGAGGGTAAGTGAGTTGATTGAGGGGGGAGTTACGGTGTCTCTCGCTACAGATGGGCCCGTAACAGACGGTGACTTGAGCCTATTCAAGCAGATGAAGCTAGCTATTGCCGCGCAGTCAAGCCGTTACAGAATGCCCACCAAGCTTCACCCAAAAGAAGTTCTCGAAATGGTTACCAAGAAAGCAGCGAAAAGCTTGGGAATAGCGGATTTAGTAGGAGTCTTAGAACCTGGAAAGAAAGCCGATATCGTGGTGTTGAAGCCACCTAAAACTAGGGTAGTGGGTTTATACGACGATCCCTACACTACGATAGTCTACAATTTAGGGGATGAGAGCGTGAGTGACGTGTACGTTGACGGAAGGAAGAAAATTTCTGATAAAGCCCTGCTGGGAATAGACTTAGAGAATCTACGTGAAAAACTAACGGATACCCGCATTGAGCTTCTTAGTGAAGCCGCGATATGTGGTAAGTGAATTAATGCTTTTATGCTTAAAGCCGAGGACATCATATCTTATGAATTATGGGGAAATCAGACTCGTCTTATTAAGGCGAGAGTCTTCATAACAACTTCCACAGGTTTTTTAGCGTTAGTTATCGCGCTACCCATAACGATCACGTCTACACCCTCCTCCACTATCCTCTCAACATCTTCCGGCTTAATACCTCCTGCCACAGCTACCTTAAGTGATGTTTCTTTCTTTATCTTTGCTGCCTCACTCAATAAGTCAGTCGCTCTCAAGCCTCGCGCTCTTTGCACGCTTATCCCTATATGGTATACGATCATGTCTACGCCCAGATGGTATAGTTCTTGCGCTCTCTGCATAGGTTTTGGGTGACTTATTAAGTCCCCTATCACCAACTTATTGTAATTACGTGCGGTCTCCACAGCTTCTTTAATCACCTCATCCTCCGCGGTAGCTAATACCGTGTACGCGTCAGCACCAGCCTCGTACATGATCATACCCTCAAGTCTCGGAACATCCGCCGACTTAGTGTCTGCCACAACGAAACAACCAGTTAATTCTTTCAGAGACCTCACCGCTAACTTACCCCAAGACTTAATTAAGGGGGTCCCAGCTTCAAGCCAGACATTTTCACATCTAGTAATGGAAGCTATCTCAGCCGATAACTCAAGAACCCTCATTAAATCTGTTAAATCAAGCGCTACTTGAAGTATTGCCGTAATCACCCACCACACATGAAATACTTCCATACCATTAATATATCTTAACACCCGAGGATGAGAGTGAAGGAGATACTTGAGAGACCCTGAAGATACATCGTTCAAGCACAGATACTGAATCTACTCTTAGATCTTCAAAGTAGACATGAATTG
>DAIRVF010000107.1:0-4491 GCA_036802965.1 Zestosphaera sp. | reverse complement strand
GGACAAAGGCTACGTGATAACGTCAGACGATTTCATAATAATAAGTGATGAAGCTAAGAGAAACGTGGAGGAACTCCGTAAGAACATGATTAAGAGACTTGAGAGTAACGTGAGCGTGGTCATGGATATAGTAAAGAAACTTGAAGAAGTCAATAATGAAATCAAGGAAGTGATAACTCAGTGGCAGGTCAAGAAGATTGGCGGTATGACCATAATTAACGATCACCAAGACCTAGCATATGATGAGAGAGTGATTAGGAGGTTATGCCGTACACACGGTAAGGCAGAGAAGTTGTTGACTGATCTCTCGCAATACCTACCGCATTTCAAGTACTACGTTGAGTTACTTAACATAGCTCTGAGAAAGGTTTTAGACGAGAACGCTTACGAGTACGTTGATAAGCACCCGGCTTCCTACCATAACGTATGGTATGTAGCTCATGAAGACTGGCTAAGGCTTTTCGGGCTTAAGAGGGTTGAGTGAGGTGTGCCCCATGGTTTTCGGGTTTAATGGGAAGTTACTGGATGTGGACTTGAGTAGTGGGGAGATAAAGACTACTGAGTTAAGAGAAGATTGGTGTAGGCTCTACGTTGGGGGTTCAGGCTACGCCACTAGACTCCTCTACGACCTGATAAGTAAGGAGACCGAGCCTTTATCACCAGATAACGTCCTCGTAATAATGACAGGGCCTTTCGTCGACACGTTCCCTATAAGTCCTAAGACGGCTTTCGTCACTAAATCCCCCCTCACAGGATACTTAGGTAAGTCTATAGTCGGCGGCTCGTTCGGCGCAATGCTTAAGAGAGCAGGATTTGACGGGATCGTCTTGAGGGGGGCTTCAAGAAAGCCTGTGTACTTAGCGGTGATCGAGGGCAAGGCAGAGATTAAGGACGCCTCATACCTATGGGGTAAGGACGTTCTAGAGACTTCTAAAATAATCAAGGAAGAACTGAATAACCAGAAAGCTAAGGTAGCCGCGATAGGTCCCGCAGGAGAGAACTTAGTTAGGATTGCTGCCGTGATAACAGACGAGAGGAGGGCTGCCGGGAGGACTGGTGTCGGGGCTGTCATGGGTTCTAAGAAGCTGAAAGCTATAGTTGCTTACGGTAGTAGGAAGGTCGAGGTCCACGATAGGGAGAGATTAATACACTTAATGAGGGAACACTTAGCCGCACCTCTGAAATCTCCTAGAGGTGTCGGGTTAAGGTCTTACGGGACTTCAGGAGGCTTAATCGGTTATACCATGGACGGCAACGTACCGATAAAGAACTGGACTAAGGGGGTTTTCGATAAGGTAGATAACATAACTGGGCAAACCCTACAGAAAGTCTATAAGTCTAGGGGTGTTGCCTGCGGTACTGAGGTAGTCTGCTCTATTCAGTGTCATAAAGAACTCCAGGTAAGCGGGATTAGTGAGGAGTGGGAGAAGTGCCCTGAGTTTGAGACTCTAGCTCTCATGGGAACTAACTTAATGATAGGTGATGGCGAGAGTCTCGTAAAGATAAACAGGCTCTGTGACAGGCTAGGTTTAGACACCATATCTACTGGCGGGGTCATAGCTTGGGCTATGGAAGCTTACGAAAAAGGACTTATCAGAACTGAGGACCTAGGTTTTGAGCTTAAGTGGGGTGACGGGGAAGCCGTTTTAAGACTTGTGGAGATGATCGCGTTCAGGAGAGGCTTGGGAGACGTACTAGCTGAGGGCGTTAAGAGAGCTTCGCAAAGGATTGGTCCGGAAGCTGAGAAGTTCGCTATACATGTTAAGGGTCTTGAGCTACCAGCACATCACCCGAGACGGTATCACTCCATAGGATTAGCTTACGCCACCTCAAATATTGGGGCAAGCCATCTCCAAGGCATGACCATGCTGGTGGAGAGAGGGATTCTGCTACCGGAGTACGGGATCTCTGAAGTACCCAAAGACGTTGAGTCTAAGGTTAGGGTCACGATAATCCATCAAAACCTGTGTGCTTTCCTAGACTCAGCAGGTCTCTGCAAATTCGGCGTTTTCGGCATCATAGACTTCAATAAGATAGCTGAAGAATATAAAGCTATAACAGGTATTGAAGCATCCAAGGAAGACATACTGACGACTGGTGAGAGGATATGGTATCTTGAAAGACTCTTAAACCTGAAGCTAGGTCTCAGGATTGAGGAGGACACATTGCCTAAGAGGTTCGTAGAAGAGCCTCTTGAGGAAGGACCTATAAAAGGAGTGACGTGCCCAATAAACCAGCTACTAGAGCTCTTCTACCACTACAGGGAGTTAGACCCTAGGAGCGGTTACCCGAGTAAGGAGAGGATAAGGAAGCTGGGGCTGGACATATCAGTTGGTTGAGGTTAGCGCATGCCCACTATTAAGGTAAGGGTATACCCAGATCTTGAGAATGTAGTGACCGTGGAGGTTAACACGTTAGTGGTTAAGGAAGTTCTGGAAGTCCTTAAAGATTTGCTGAGTCTTCAAGGACAGTACGCTATAGTAAAGAACGGCAGGATCTTAAGTAATGATGAATATATAAGCGACGACGATGATATAACATTGATTCAAGTGGTGGAAGGTGGTTAGGTGGTGTAAGATGCCCGTGATTAACGCGAAAGAAATAACAGGTTATTTAGTACCTAAGCCTGCTGAAAGAGAGCTGAAGGTGGTTCTAGCACCTCAGTTAGGTAATTACGATAAGGCAACAATACTGTTATCTCTTATTCCACCGGGGAGTAGCACGGGGTTGCATCAACATAGCTCAGACGAGATAATGTATGTTGTGAGCGGTGAGGGTGAAGCAATAGAGATAGTTGAAGGCAAGCAAACAGTAACTAAGGTTAAGCCAGGCTACGTAATAAAGACCACGCCCGGAATACAGCACGAGATCAAGAACACTGGATCAACAACTCTAGAGTTATTCTGTGTGTTCATACCTCCATTACCTACGGCTGGCGCAGTAGCAGAAGCTATCAATAAAGCTAAAGAATACTACTCTACCAAGAAGCAGTAGTTTAGGGTGGTAGGTATGTTTAGGTATACGGAGGAGGTAAAGGTTTTAGAAGCTAAGGTGAGGATCGACGTATATAGTGAGAAACCCGTAGACAAGGTATTCGAGGACGAGACATGGCTTAGTTACCGTCTAGCGGAGGCTCAACTAATCAGGAGCGCTACCAAGGAAAAACCCGACTGTATTTGGTTTAAGGATGTCAGTGATAAGAGGCTTGCTTACGACGGCAAGACCCTATACCTATATGGGGACTGGTATACTGGGGAACTTCAGAGACTTGTGGTGACTCTAGTAGCTAGGGAACTCGAGGAACACAGCGTGTTCCCCCTGCACGCTACAGGATTTAATTACAAGGGACGTAACGTGATGTTATTATCCGGTGAAGCAAACCACGGGAAGACCATGACCTTAATTGAGGCACTGCACAGAGGTGCTGAAATGATTTCAGGAGAGACTATATTAGTTAGTTATGATGGAAGTATCTTAGCAGGCAGTAAGGAAATCTTCTTGAGGAAGAGGCCTAAAGGCACTGAACGCAGTGATTTACCTAGTGGTGAGGGCTGGACAAAATTCTTTAAGAGCTTGCCTGAGGTTAGGTTACATCAGATAAAGCCTGGTGAGAAGTTTGACTTAGTGATCCTGCCAGACATTGACGGCAATTTCGACGTGGAGGTATCGAAAATCGGTGAGTACGAGAAGCAATTCCAGTTATTCGTGTCTATAACGATGAGTTACTTCGCACCACACCATCTTATCTCCTCAGGCATACCCATACCCTTAATCGACGATCTACGTAGTAGAGAGAGGAGAGCTAATTTCGCTCTGAACTTCACTAAAGACAGAGACTTCTACTTAGTGAGGGGTCCTAACCCGCAGAAGGTAATGGACGTGATCGAGGATTTATTAAGGGGTGTGTGATCCATGGTCAAGATAATAGATCTCTCAGTTGATGTAAAGTTCGGGATGGTGGTCTTCCCTAGGATAGTCCCTCCAGTCATAAAAGAGATTGAGACACACAGGGAGTTTGCTCACGGACTAGGAATCACTAAGGAAAAATATGGCTTCGACGAAATAACGAATCACTGTATCATCGTGATGGGCGATCACGTAGGCACACACATAGACTCACTCTGGCATGGAAACCCTGACTCAGACATAACTGCGGATAAGATACCTCTAGAATATTGCTACGGTGACGGCGTGGTACTGAACTTCTCCCATAAGAAGCCTGGCGAGTACATAACTGTTGAAGACATGGAGAAAGAACTTGAGAGAATAAACTATAAGCTAAGACCACGGGATATTGTCTTAATAAGAACAGACTGCGCTACCAGGTATTGGGGGACCCCGGAATATCTGAAGAATCATCCCGGGCTGGACGGCGAGGCAGCTATGTGGTTATGGAAGCAGGGAGTCAGAGTCTTCGGCGTTGACGCCCCCACCGTGGAAGTGCCTGTTGATGTAATGCTTAAGACAGGGGCTTTATGGCCTGTTCACAGA